>NZ_JVEL01000048.1:0-230 GCF_001076875.1 Serratia sp. 506_PEND | reverse complement strand
TATACGATGCCTGCGTTCGCTGGATTTCACGCTGTATGGTGTGCTCTGCTCGCACCCCCAGGGCACTGCGGGCGGTTGCCAGGCGATCGAGTTCATTGCGTACACCTTTGACTACAGGGGTGGCTTCATCTTTGGCCCCAATGGTCAGGCCGACCTTCAGGTTCTGGTCCATTATTTGCCTCCGGCAGGTGATACATTGCGTTTACGCGTAGCCTGGGCGGCATTGCGTT
>NZ_JVEL01000047.1:0-2513 GCF_001076875.1 Serratia sp. 506_PEND | reverse complement strand
GCCGTCATCGCCGCCAGCAGTTGCTCTTCGCTCAGGCTGTCGTCCGCCAGCTTCAATTCCTTATACAGATCTTCTTTTTTGCGCATCAGATCGCGCGCCGATGTGAAGCCCAGTTCCTTCAACAGCTTTTTCAGCTCATCGACCGTAGGGGGCGTATCGAGGTACAGCACCACCTTCGGATCGACGCCGTGCTGTTCCAGCAGCGCCAGGGTTTCACGGCTCTTGGAGCAGCGTGGGTTGTGGTAAATCGTGACGTTTTTCATGGCGTTCATTCCTTGTTGAATCAGCTGCGCTGGTATTGGCGGAAGCGCTGTTGCAGTTGGCGCAGCTGGTCGATGCGCGCATCGTAACGCGCCTGTTTCAGGCTGCCGAGTTTTTGCAGCGAGCTGGCATTGCTGAGCAGGCCGATGGCCTGATCGAGCCGGCCGGTCAGCGCCAGGCTTTCGGCGCGGGCCGACAGCTCTTCATCGCGCAGCCCCTGAGCGGCGCTGGCTTGCGCCAGCAGATCCCAGCCGTTCGGATCGTCCGGATGGGCAAAGGTGTAGCGGTTCAGGATCTTCGACGCCTGCGCCGGTTGGTTGCCTTCGACATAGGCGTTGGCCAGGTTGAGCTGCAGCACCGGGTTGTTGTTCTGGGCGGCGTTGGCCGCCTGCAGGCGTGCGATCGCCTGCGGCGCGCGTTTCTGGCCGAGATCGATGTCGGTCATCAGGTCGATCAGCCAGACGTTTTTCGCATCCTGCGCCAGCATCGGCTGAATGATGTTGCGCGCGTCGTCGTATTTTTTCGCTTCATAGAACAGAATGGCGCGGCCGTATTTGGCGGCCGCCTGTTCGCGCACGTTGCCCTTGCTGAGCGAGCCGAGCAGCTCTTCGTTCAGGCCATAGCCTTCCGAACTGTACATGCCCAGTGCGCGCACCTTGGCCATCAGGTAATACTGCGAAGACTGCACGATGTGTTTCGGCATCTGGTTGGCGCGGTTGCGCGCGTCTGAGAGGCGGCTGTCTGGCAACGGGTGCGTCAGCAGCATTTCCGGCGGCTTGGAGGCGTAGCGCGACTGATCCGAGAGTTTCTGCAGGAAGTCGGGCATGGCTTCCGGATCGAAACCGGCGCGTTGCAGCACCTGAATGCCGATGCGGTCGGCTTCCTGTTCATTCGATTGGGTAAAGCTGATCATGCCCTGCTGGGTGCCGGCCATGGTGCCGCTCAGCGCCGCCATGCCCATGGTCGGGTTGGCCATCGCCAGCAGAATGGAACCGAGCGCGCCCACCCAGGTCAGCGGGGCGTTGCGCTGTTGATCTTCCATGGCGCGCGCCAGGTGGCGCTGGGTGACGTGCGAGATTTCGTGCGCCAGCACCGAAGCCAGCTGGCTTTCGTTGTCGCTGACGCGGAACAGCGCGGAGTGCAGCACCACGTTGCCGCCGAAGAAGGCGAAGGCGTTGATCTCGTCGTTGCGCACCAGATAGAAATGGAACGGCGTGCGCACCGAATAGGCGCTGGCCACCAGCCGGTTGCCCAGCTGATTGATGTACTGGCTCAGCAGCGGATCGTTGATCAGCGGGGCGCTGGCGCGCAGTTGGCGCACATAGAAATCGCCCATCGCCAGTTCTTGTCCGATGCTCAGGGTGCCGCCGGCGGAGGTGCCCATATCCGGCAACTGGTCCTGGCTTTCCGCCTGTGCTGGCGCCAGGGCGGTGGCGTTCAGCGTGCTGAGCAGCAGCACCGCTAACGCGGTTTTGGTCAACCGGTTGGTCATAGTCAGGCGTTTCCCTTAAATAATCATTTCTAAGACGTCAGCAGCAGACAAGAGTTCTTTATTCCCGCGGCGCAATCCGCGCGAAAGTGCGGCGGCTCACAAACCGCGGCGGCGGCACCCATCACATCATAGTCAGCCGCAGGCGACAAGGAAACGTTAGCCGAGCGCGAATCGAGCAAAAAAGTTTTATTTTTCATTTTGAAGGGCGCTTTTTTGTCGCTGGCGACATGCATTTTTAATAAAACGCAGACAAAGTTAGTCTGTGTTTTATTGACAAGATAAACGCAGACTCATATAGTCTGCGTTATTGAGGATTCACTGACGATCGAAAACGGACATATGGCGTACATCACAACCAGCGTTGAATATGGCATTCACTGCCTGCTGTGGCTGGTCGGCGACAACCAGCGCGCGCTCAGCAGCCGCGAACTCGCCGAGCTGCAAGGCATCTCCCCCAGCTTTCTGGCCAAGATTTTCCCCAAGCTGGAAAAGGCGGGGATCGTCGCCGCCAGCGAAGGGGTGCGCGGCGGTTACCGGCTGGCCCGTCCGGCGGACGAGATCAGTTTTCTGGAAATTATCGACGCCATCGAGGGGCACAAGCCGCTGTTCGATTGCCAGGAGGTGCGCGGGCGCTGTGCGGTGTTCGATGATTCCCCGCCGGATTGGGCGGTCTCCGGCAAATGCGCTATCCATGCGGTGATGCTGCAGGCGGAGAAGGCGATGCGCGATGCGCTGGCGGCGCAGACCCTCGGCGCCGTCG
>NZ_JVEL01000046.1:0-621 GCF_001076875.1 Serratia sp. 506_PEND | reverse complement strand
GATCCGGCGGATAACCCTATGAGGATTATCACCATTATCCATGCTGTTTAAGCCGCTCTCCTTCACGCGGCTAAGAAAGGTTGATTATGGCTCGCACCACCCCTATCGAACGTTACCGCAATATCGGCATCTCCGCGCATATCGATGCCGGCAAGACCACCACCACCGAGCGGATTCTGTTTTACACCGGGGTCAGCCACAAGCTGGGTGAAGTGCATGACGGCGCGGCGACCATGGACTGGATGGCGCAGGAACAGGAGCGCGGCATCACCATCACCTCGGCGGCCACCACCTGCTTCTGGAACGGCATGCAGCATAATTATCCGCAGCACCGCATCAATATCATCGACACCCCCGGGCACGTCGATTTCACCATTGAAGTGGAGCGCTCGATGCGCGTGCTGGACGGCGCCGTGATGGTCTATGACTCGGTGGGCGGCGTGCAGCCGCAGTCGGAAACCGTCTGGCGGCAGGCCAACAAGTACAAGGTGCCGCGGCTGGCGTTCGTCAACAAGATGGACCGCATCGGCGCGGACTTTTTCCGCGTACGCAAAATGATGATCGAGCGCCTCAAAGCCAATCCGGTGCCGATCGTTATTCCTATCGGCGCCGAAGACCACT
>NZ_JVEL01000045.1:0-2570 GCF_001076875.1 Serratia sp. 506_PEND | reverse complement strand
ACAAGGCGGAACGCTATGCCGCCACCAAAGTCGATGCCGCTGTAGACGAACCAGAAAATCCCCACCGCCGACCCCAGCCTTTCCGGCGGCGCCTCATACGCCACCCACACCAGAAAACCGTAGGCAAATAGCGGATAGCCCAAGCCGCGCAGCGCATAGGTCGGCACCATGATCGCCAGGTTGTTGCTCGGCAGGCCGAACGTCAAAAAGCACACCGAACCGAATAGAAACAGCAGCAGGCCGGCCAACATCACCCGCCGGGCGGTAAAGATTTCCGCCAGCACGCCGGAAAACCAGGCGGCGATCGCGGCCGCAAAGCCATAAACGCTGAACAGCAGCGCCGATTCCTGAATGCTAAGCCCTTTGCCAATCAAATAAGGCGACAGCCATCCTTGTTCCAGCCCTTCGCCCATCATGAACACCAACACGCCGGCATAGCCCAGCAGCAGTTTCGGTGACAGACCAATGCGATGAATCAGTCCATGCAACATAGAACACCCCAGCACATGTGATTATGGAGGCGCAGGCTCGCCCGCACCCGAGGAACGACGCAGGTTTCAGAGGTTTGGATTAAGCACCACTTTGATTGAACCGATGCCGCGCTTCATCAGCTCGAAACCTTCGGCGAACTGTTCCAGCGGCAACGTATGCGTCACCACGCCTTCGGTCGGCAGATCGCCATTGGCGATGCCTTCGATCACCAGCGGGTAGCAGTAAGGGCCGAGGTGCGAACCGAGCACGTCCAGCTCCTTGCGGTCGCTGATGATGCTCCAATCGACGGTCACCGGATCCTTGAACACGGAAAATTCGACGAAGGTGCCGAGCTTGCGGATCAGCGTCAGGCCCTGTTCCACGGACTTCTGTGCGCCGGTCGCCTCGATGTAGATGTCGCAGCCGTAGCCGTCGGTCATCGCTTTAACCGCGGCGGGCACGTCGTCACGGGTGGGATTCAGCGTCACATCCGCGCCGAAGCGCTTCGCCAAGGCCAGACGTTCGTCGGACAGATCCAGCACCACCAGCTTCGAAGGCCCGGACTTTTTGATCGCCCCGATCATGCCCAGCCCCAGGGTGCCGGCGCCGGCCAACACCACCACATCGCCCAGTTTGATATTGGCGCGTTGCACCGCATGGAAGGAGCAAGCATAGGGTTCGATCAGAATGGCTTTTTCGATCGGCAGGTCGGCCGGCACATGGTAGTTAATCGCCTCTTTGGTGAACTTCATGTACTCGGCCATGCCGCCGTTAACGTTTTTCTGGAAACCGTACAGGTCATGCTTTTCGCACATCCAATACTGACCGCGGTTGCAGAAGCGGCATTGCCAGCAGGGAACGATTTGTTCTGATATCACGCGATCGCCGAGATTGAAGCCCTCGACGCCTTCGCCATACCCCACGACATGGCCGATAAATTCATGACCGGGGATCATCGGCGCCTTGATGTATGCCGGTTGTTTTTCATCGCCCCAGAAGCTGGGCGCCCCTTCGAACGCTTTAACATCACCGGCGCAGATGCCGCAGGCCTCGATCTTCACCAGGATCTCTTTCGGGCCGATCTTCGGTACCGGCACCTGTTCCAGGCGGTAATCTTTCGGGGCGTACGCCACAACCGCCTTCATGATCTCGGGGATACCGGCCGCCATTTTCGCCTCTGTTATGCAGGTCTGACACATAGCACTCTCCTCTGGTAGGGGAACTTATTTTGATCATTAATACAAACAAAGAACAAATGAACACTAACGCCGCGCGTTCAATTTGCCCACAGTGAACTTATCAAAGTGTGATATCGCTCAAAAACCCGTCTCAACTAGGGTGAACAACGATTGAAAGCCCTTTTTTAGTGACTGATATCACCTTTTACAGTGGCAAACTGAAAAATCCAGCAAAAAACAAAAGAACATCAATTGAACATTTGATTAAACAGGGATACGGTAATGAACGTGGCGCCACCGAGGATCGCCACCCTTTTCGTTACCAATCAGGAGACCGCTATGCTGCCTATCGCCATCGGCGCCGATGATGCCGCCATTGAACTGAAGGATCTGATCGTTGCCCACCTGCAACAACGGGACATCCCCGTCATTGACTACACGACGGATCGCGCCGCAGAAACGGGGATCTATCCCGATATCGCCTATCGCGTCGCGCAGGCGATACGGGAGGAAAAACATCGGCGGGGCATCCTGCTGTGCGGCACCGGCATCGGTATGAGCATCGTGGCCAATAAAGTGCCCGGCATTCGTGCGGCGCAATGTCACGATACCTACTCCGCCCAACGGGCGCGCAAAAGCAATGATGCTCAGATCATCACGCTGGGCGCGCGGGTCATCGGTGCCGAACTGGCGAAAACCATCGTCGATGCCTGGCTGGAATCGGAGTTTGAGGGGGGAGGATCGGCGCCGAAAGTCGAGCGAATCGGCTATTACGAAAACGCGGCCGGACGGCGTTAAACCGCCTGCAGTCTCGATGGCGGTCGCGCGCAAGCCGCGCTCCGCCTGGGTTTATTCGGTATTCATTGTTATTATCCATCGCAACAATCAGAAAAAGCGCATTTTCATTCTCGATCCGATGAT
>NZ_JVEL01000044.1:0-10856 GCF_001076875.1 Serratia sp. 506_PEND | reverse complement strand
CGTTCACACCAATACGCACCTGGTTGCCTTTTACCCCTAGCACAGTAACCGTGACCTCATCGCCAATCATGAGGGTTTCACCAACTCGACGAGTCAGAATTAACATTCTTTGCTCCTTGAAAGATTAAAAGAGTCGGGTCTCTCAGTTTCCCCGTCATTATCCATCATATGTGGTGAAAACGTAAGCCGCGCAATCCACAATAAGTGTAAGCAGACTTGGTCCCACCTCAGATAACGGTAAGTTTAGCCGACCTGAAAAACTTTGTTCCCGCAATTGTAACTAAATTGTGTTAGCACAGTATGAAAACGCCATAATCAACAAAGTATTATGGCGTTTGTGCGTGCTATTTATTTATGTTCACAGCTTCGAGGCCACCCAGGCTTCTACACTGTTTAACGCCGCTGGCAGGGCGTTGATATCCGTCCCCCCCGCCATCGCCATATCAGGGCGACCACCGCCCTTGCCGCCGACCTGCTGCGCCACGTTGCCGATCAACTCGCCGGCTTTCACGCGGTCAGTCAGATCCTTGGTCACGCCCGCGACCAGGCTGACTTTGTCATCAGCCGTCGTTGCCAACACGATAATGGCCGAACCCAATTGATTTTTCAGGTCATCCACCATGGTGCGCAGCATTTTAGCTTCGACATTGTCCAACTGGCTGACCAACAGCTTCACGCCGTTAACCACTTTCGCCTGGCTGGACAGCGACGCGCTTTCCTGCGCCGCCTGCTGATCTTTCAGCTGCTGCAGTTCTTTTTCCAGCGCGCGGGTGCGATCGAGCACCGAGCGCACTTTATCGGTCAAGTTGTTGCTGTCGCCCTTCACCAACTGCGCAACGTCTTGCAACAAATCGCTTTGCTGGTGCAGCGTGGCGATAGCGCCAGCGCCGGTTACCGCTTCAATACGGCGGATGCCCGCCGCGGTGCCCGACTCGCTCAGAATGCGGAACAGGCCGATATCGCCGGTGCGGCTGGCGTGGGTGCCGCCGCACAGCTCGGTGGAGAAGTCGCCCATGGTCAGCACGCGCACGTTGTCGTCGTACTTCTCGCCGAACAGCGCCATCGCCCCCTTCTCTTTGGCATCTTCCAACGCCATCAGCTCGGTCTGCACCGGCAGGTTACGACGCACCTGCTGGTTAACCAGATCTTCCACCGCGCGAATTTGTTCCGGCTTCATCGCTTCAAAATGCGAGAAGTCGAAGCGCAGGTATTTGTCGTTAACCAGAGAGCCTTTCTGCGCAACGTGCTCGCCCAACGTTTGGCGCAGCGCGGCGTGTAGCAGGTGGGTCGCGGAGTGGTTCAGACGGATGCTGTTGCGGCGCTCAGTGTCGATCTGCGCGTCCACGCGATCGTTCAGCTTCAGCGAACCTTGCGCCAGCTTGCCTTGATGGCCGATAGCCTGACCGTATTTCTGGGTGTCGTTGACCACAAACTCGGCGCCGGCGGCTTTCAGCACGCCTTTATCGCCGACCTGGCCGCCGGATTCACCGTAGAACGGCGTCTCGTCCAGCACCACCACCGCCTCTTCGCCGGCGTTGATCTGCTCGACCGGCTGGCCGTCGCGGAACAGTGCGATGACCGTCGCCTGCTGCTCGTCGTGATCGTAGCCGCTGAACTGGCTGCTGCCGTCCACGCGGATCAGGCTGTTGTAGTCGGCGCCGAAGCCGCTGGATTCGCGCGCGCGGCGACGCTGCGCTTCCATCGCTTCTTCAAAGCCCGCTTCGTCGACTTTCAGACCGCGTTCGCGGCAGACGTCAGCGGTCAGATCGACCGGGAAACCGTAGGTATCGTACAGACGGAAAGCGGTTTCGCCGTCCAGAGTATCGCCCTGCAACTTGGCCAGCTCTTCGTCCAGCAGCGCCAGACCACGCTCCAGCGTGCGGGCAAACTGCTCCTCTTCGGTTTTCAGCACCTGTTCCACCAGCGATTGCTGGCGTTTCAGCTCGTCGGCCGCCGGGCCCATCACTTCGATCAGCGGCGCTACCAGCTTGTAGAAGAAGGTATCTTTCGCGCCCAGCATGTTGCCATGGCGGATCGCGCGGCGAATGATGCGACGCAGCACGTAGCCGCGGTTTTCGTTAGAGGGGATCACGCCGTCAGACACCAGGAAAGCGCAGGAACGGATGTGGTCGGCAATAACGCGCAGAGATTTGTTGTCCAGATCGGTCGCGCCGGTCACTTTCGCCACGGCGGCGATCAGGGTGCGGAACAGGTCGATCTCATAGTTGGAGTTCACATGCTGCAACACTGCCGCGATGCGTTCCAGACCCATGCCGGTATCCACCGAAGGTTTCGGCAGCGGCAGCATGGTGCCGTCGGACTGACGGTTGAACTGCATGAAAACGATGTTCCAGATCTCGATGTAACGGTCGCCGTCTTCTTCCGGGCTGCCTGGAGGGCCGCCCCAGATGTGATCGCCGTGATCGTAGAAAATCTCGGTGCACGGGCCGCATGGGCCGGTGTCGCCCATCTGCCAGAAGTTATCGGAAGCGAAAGGCGCGCCCTTGTTGTCGCCGATGCGGATAATGCGCTCCGCCGGTACGCCGATTTGCTTCTGCCAGATGTCGAACGCTTCGTCATCGGTTTCATACACGGTGACCCACAGTCTCTCTTTCGGCAGGTTGAACCAGTTTTCACCGGTCAGCAGTTCCCACGCGTAGCTGATCGCGTCGTGCTTGAAGTAATCGCCGAAGCTGAAGTTGCCCAGCATTTCAAAGAAGGTGTGGTGACGAGCGGTATAACCGACGTTTTCCAGGTCATTATGCTTGCCGCCTGCGCGCACGCAGCGCTGCGAGGTGGTGGCGCGGGAATAGGCGCGTTTGTCGAGCCCCAGGAAAACATCCTTAAATTGGTTCATGCCGGCATTGGTAAACAGCAATGTCGGATCATTGTTAGGCACCAGGGAGCTGCTTGCTACAACCTGATGACCCTTACTATGAAAGAAATCGAGAAACGCTTGACGGATCTCAGCGGTGCTCTTGCTCATAATTTTCCTGGAAAGGCTAGAATAACGACACGTGAGCCGGTGGCGCGTCATCCCGACGATGACAACCAGCTCACGAACAAAAAGTGGGGATAAGATAAATTTTCTTCAGAGGGAAGTAAAACCCCGTGTGCGCTCATTGCGCAAAATCACGGTAAATTGACTGAATTTCTTCCTGGAAGAAGCCGCGATAGAGCAGATAACGCTGCACTTTGGCTTTCTCTTTCCAGTCGGTTGGCAACGCATCGCCAAATTTTCGCTGCGCCACCTGTTTCGCCTGTTCGCACCAGTCGATATCGCATTCCGCCAGCGCGTCCTGCACCAGCGCTTTATCCACGCCCTTTTGCATCAGTTCGCTGCGGATGCGCTGCGCGCCATAACCTTTGCGGCTGCGGCTGCCGATGTAGCTGTGGGCGAAACGCTTATCGTCCAGCCAGTTGTGCTGGTAACAGTAGACGATAACCTGATCGATCAGCGCAGGATCCACCGGCTCTTCGGCCACCGTCGGCGATGTCGGCGCATGCGGCCCCTTGCCACCAAACCGGGCTTTCGCCACAAACGGCTGCGCCGCAAGTTTGCGGCGCAGTTCAGCTTCACTATGATCGCGTTGCGACAGCAGGCGCATGGCGCGGCTTAGCAAGTCATTCATCATTCAAGCCTGAATTCAGAGGATATGCGCCACATAAACGGCGGCGCACATCTTCAGCGATTAGAACTGCTCGCTGGTTTCCGCTTCGTCATCTTCGAAGTCGTCACCGGAGGCAGCCACCAGCTCACCGCCGCTGTGCAGCAGCAGGTCGCGCAGCTTCTTATCCAGCTCGGCGGCGATAGCCGGGTTTTCTTTCAGGAAGTTACAGGCATTCGCCTTGCCCTGACCGATCTTCTCGCCGTTATAGCTGTACCAGGCGCCGGCTTTTTCGATCATCTTGTGCTTCACGCCCAGATCGACCAGTTCGCCACGGCTGTTGATGCCTTCGCCGTACATGATTTGGAACTCAGCCTGTTTGAACGGCGCAGCGATTTTGTTCTTCACCACTTTCACGCGGGTTTCGCTGCCCACCACTTCGTCGCCTTCTTTGATGGCGCCGATACGACGGATATCCAGACGCACCGAAGCGTAGAACTTCAGGGCGTTACCGCCGGTCGTGGTTTCCGGGTTGCCGAACATCACACCAATTTTCATACGGATCTGGTTGATGAAGATCAGCAGGGTATTGGCATTTTTCAGGTTGCCGGCCAGCTTACGCATCGCCTGGCTCATCATGCGCGCCGCCAACCCCATGTGCGAATCGCCGATTTCACCTTCGATTTCCGCCTTCGGCGTCAGCGCCGCCACGGAGTCGACGATGATGACGTCAACCGCGCCGGAGCGGGTCAGCGCATCACAGATTTCCAGCGCCTGCTCGCCGGTGTCCGGCTGGGAGCACAGCAGGTTGTCGATATCGACGCCCAGCTTTTTCGCATAGATAGGATCCAGCGCGTGCTCGGCATCGATGAACGCACAGGTTTTGCCTTCGCGCTGCGCGGCGGCGATCACCTGCAGCGTCAGAGTGGTTTTACCGGAGGATTCCGGGCCGTAAATTTCGACGATGCGGCCCATTGGCAGGCCGCCGGCGCCCAGAGCGATATCGAGTGACAGTGAGCCGGTGGAGATCGTTTCCACGTCCATGGAGCGGTCTTCACCCAGGCGCATGATGGAGCCTTTGCCGAACTGTTTCTCAATCTGGCCCAGTGCCGCAGCTAACGCCTTTTGCTTGTTCTCATCAATAGCCATTTTTGCTCCTTCGTTTCGCAATGCCGGTGTTACCCCACACTGCCACTGAATGTATGTTGTGCAGGAAATGTCACTAATTATACTGTATGGTCATACAGTATCAAGCCTAATTTACAAAAATTCGTCGATGGCGGTTTGCAGCGCGAAAATCGTCGCCTGCAGCCGCACCGCGTCGCGGTCGCCCTCGAATTGCATCTTGCGCGACAGCCCCCGGCCATCGCTGCCGGCGAAGCCGAACCACACGGTGCCGACCGGCTTTTCCGCGCTGCCGCCGTCCGGGCCGGCGATGCCGCTCACCGACAGCGCCAGATCGGCCTGCGCCGCCCGCAGCGCCCCAATTGCCATCTCGCGCACCACCTCTTCGCTGACCGCGCCGTGCGCCGCCAACGTCGCTTCGCTCACCCCCAGCAGATCATGTTTCGCCGCATTGCTGTAGGTGACGAAACCGCGATCGAAATAGGCGGAGCTGCCAGCGATATCGGTAATGGCCTTGGCGATGCCGCCGCCGGTGCAGGATTCCGCGCAGGTGATCCAGCGGCCCTGAGCCTTCAGTTTCTCCCCTGCCAGCACGCTGAGCCGGCGCAGTTGGTTTTCACTCATAACCCCTCCCTTGCGAATTCAGATATATGCGCCCGATAGTAGCATTTATCAAGGCGCTGCAGCGGCTGGCGCGTGGAAATGCGCAGCGTCTCGCAGGAGGTGCGGTTTTAAGCGCCCGGCCAAGCTGCTAGTATCAAAAGAAGCGCCCCATCGAGCGGCGGCGCACCAGCACAAGGAACATCACGGAGGCGGCACGCTGCGGCGGCCTCAGGGCGCACCAGAAGAGATTAGGATGATAGCGTGAAAAAAACGTTGGGCGTATTCTTGCCGTTGTACACCACCACCCTGCTGCTGCTGTTGGGCTCGGGCCTGCTCACCACCTACGTCTCGCTGCGGCTGACCTCCATCCACGTCAGCAGCGCGCTGATCGGTGCCATCATCGCCGCCAACTACATCGGGTTGGTGATCGGCGGCAAGGTCGGCCACTTTCTCATCGCCCGCGTCGGGCATATCCGCGCCTACGTGGCCTGCGCCGGCATCATCACCGCTGCGGTGCTGGGGCACGGCCTGACGGCGTTCATTCCCGCCTGGGTTGCGCTGCGTCTGGTGATCGGGTTGTGCATGATGTGCCAGTATATGGTGCTGGAAAGCTGGCTGAACGACCAGGCGGAATCCAACCAGCGCGGCATGGTGTTCGGCTTCTATATGGCGGCGACCTATCTCGGCATGTCGCTGGGTCAGATCGTGCTGATGCTGCAAAGCAACCTGGGCATCACCACGCTGCTGGTGATCGCGCTGTGCTTCGCGCTTTGTCTGGTGCCGATCGCGCTTACCACCCGCACCAATGCGCGCCACATGTCGCCGGCCCCGATGGAGCTGCGTTACTTTGTCGGCGCCATTCCCAAGGTGCTGGCCACCACGCTGGTGATCGGCATGGTGGTAGGCTCGTTTTACGGCCTGGCGCCGGTCTACGCCAGCCTGCAATCCTTAACCACTCAGCAAACCGGCCTGTTCATGGCGCTGGCCATCTTCGCCGGGTTGGTGGCGCAGTTCCCGCTCAGTTGGCTGTCGGATCGCTATAATCGCCCGTTGCTGATGCGCCTCAACGCCATTTTGCTGATCGTGGCAGCGCTGCCGCTGGCGCTGCTGCCGCACATCGATTTCCCGCTGCTGCTGGCGGTCGGGTTCATCGTCAGCATGTTGCAATTTACGCTCTACCCGCTGGCGGTGGCGCTGGCCAACGATCTGATCGAGCCGGAACGCCGCGTCTCGCTGGCCGCCTGTCTGCTGATGGCGTTCGGCGTCGGCGCCAGCATCGGGCCATTGGCGGTCGGCGCGCTGATCGAACCGCTGGGCGGCAATATCCTGTACGCATTTTTCGCCCTGTGCGGCGTGCTGCTGGCGGCCCTCAGCCGCACGGCGAAAGCGGAAGAACCGCAGCTGGCGCAGGACGCGCCGGTGCCCCACATCCCGCTGCCAGACAGCCTCGCCAGCTCGCCGCTGTCGCCGGCGCTCAATCCGACCTTCGATGAGCAGATCATTCACGACACCATGCCGCCGCCGGAAGCGGCGCCCGAGGTCGACGAGCCACAGCCTGAAGCACAAGAGGCGGAGCCCTTGCCTCAGGGCGCCGATCCTGAAGAAGACACCGGCCTGAAAAAGGCGCACGCCATGCTGTAAACGGCGGTGTTACAGCTCCTGGAAGGAGCCCAACAGAAAACCGCGTTCGGCGATCGCCGCTTTCAGCGTCGGCGCGGTCAACACATCCAGCTCGACGAGGCGCGGGTGGCAGTATTTGCTCTGCAGGATCGTCGCGTCGAGGAACGCCGGGTGGCACATCATTTCCAATGACTCTGCGCCCTGCTCGTCGGCGCGCGCCAACCGCTGCAAGAACAAGGCTTCGGAAATCATTTCACCGTAGAATCCCGCGTCAAACGCGTCGGTGCTGCAGGGAGTCTGCAACGCCAGTTCGCGCCGTTTCGCCTCTTCGCGATCGAGACGCAACGGCAGACCCTGCGCTTGCGCGAACGCCTCCACCAGCGGATAAATTTGCGGCTGCATATGCACATGGTGATGGCTGTCGATATGCGTCGGCGGGCGGCCGAACAGCGTCACAAACCGCGCGAACTGGCGCTGCAGCTCCTCGTGAATTTCGTCCAGCGGCAGCTCGCCGGCCTCGGCGCGGCGCCACAGCCATTTGCCCAGTTCGCCATGTTCGTTGACCAACGAAGGCATGGCACCCAGCGGCTTGCCATGGGTCAAAACGAAATGCAGCCCGATCGGCAACCCCGGATATTGCCGGCTGAGCGCCGCCGCGTGCTGCGCGCCGCCGCCGTTCACCATCGCCGTGGTGGAGGAAACGACGCCATGCTGATACGCCTCGATGACGCCATAGTTCTGCCCTTTGCTCAGGCCGAAATCGTCGGCATTTACGATCAGTAGTTTTTCCATAGAGGCTCCCGCGGGATAGATTTTTGGCAAGAGAAGGCCGACCGCTCGGCGCGGCATTCCCCCTCGTTAAGGTAAAAATCAAATGATTAACCGACCGGCGCCCTGAAGCTCATTGGCATATCGGCGTTGATACTGATCGGGAGCGGCCCTAAAGAGGGCCGTAACACTTTTTTCGGTAATTGCCCGGGGTCACGTCGGTGAGCCGCTTGAAGTTTTTAATGAACAGGCTGACGTCGCCATAGCCGGAATCGAAGGCGATATCGGAAACCGAATAGTTGGTGACCTCCAACTGCGTCTTGGCGAAGTTGATGCGGATCTCATTGATCACCTGCATCGGCGTTTTATGGTAGTAACGCCGCATCGCCCGGGTCAGGTACTCCTGGGTTTTCCCCGACAGCGCCACCATGTTCGCCAACGCCTTTTCGCCGAACATCGCCTTGTCATGCATGCCGGCCAGGGTGTTCTTCAGCCACTGCGGGATATCATCGCCGCCGTCGTTTTCTTCTTTATGGTGACGAATGCGGCTGATCACGTAGAAGGTCAATGTTTCGAGGAATTCGGCGAAGTCGTCCTCACGAAACTGCGGGGAACTCACCACCGATTCGATATAGGCCAAAAACTCGCTTCTCAGGCTGTAGGCCTGCGAGGCGACAAAGCAGCGCGGCAGCTGTTGCAAGTAATGCTCTTCAAAGAACGCTTTGCTGACCGCCACGTTGAAAATTTTCGTCGCGCCGAACTCGTAAAAGCTCTGGTGGTAGGAACCGATAGGGATAAAGACGAAATCCCCGCGTTCCAGCAGCACCCGCTTGCCGTTGATCTCCTGATAGCATTTGCCGCTCAGCACGATGGTGAACTCGTAATAGTCGTGCTGATGCAGCCCGGTGGCGCTTTCCACCTTGTTGTAGATGAACAGGTGAAAGTCTTTGCAGTTAAAGAAATCCTGCTCGCGAATCAGCTTCACGTCGTTGGCACTCAGCGAAATTCGGTTATCGGACACGGCGCCGGCCTCCCGTTAGTCAAATCCGTTGCGTCTGGCCGCCTCGGCAAACCAGTAACCGCTTTTTTTAATGGTGCGCCGCTGATCCGCCCGATCCAGCCGCACCAGCCCATAACGATTCTTGTAGGCGTTCAGCCAGGACCAGCAGTCGATAAAGGTCCACAGATGATAGCCTTTGCACTGCGAGCCTTCCGCCAGCGCGCGGTGCAGCCACTTCAGGTGCTCGCGAATAAAGTCGATGCGGTAATCGTCCTCCACCCGCCCATCGGCGCCGATAAACGCCTCTTCGCCCTCGACGCCCATGCCATTTTCCGAAATATAACAGGGCAGATTGCCGTAGTTCTCTTTCAGATCCATCAGGATGTCGTACAGCCCCTTCTCGTAGATCTCCCAGCCGCGGTGCGGATTGATTTTGCGGCCCGGCATTGCATAGTAACTGAACAAATCCTCCGGCGATGCGATCGGCCCCTCGGCGCGCCGTCCCGCTTTCGCCTGCACCCTGCGCGGCTGGTAATAGTTGACGCCAAGGATATCCACCACGCCGCCTTCGATCAGCTGCGCGTCCTGCGGTTCGCAATAGGGCATCAGCCCATGCCGCTCCAACAGGTGCAGCAATGCGGCCGGGTAACGCCCTTTGGCGACCGGATCGAGGAAACTGCGGTTGAGCAGCAGATCGGCGTCGTGTGCGGCCAGCCGATCCTCCGGCGCGTCGGTTCGCGGATAGGTTGGGCTTAGGTTCAAAATGATGCCGATGCTCCCCGGCAGCCCCCGCGCTCTGAAACGTCGCACCGCCATGGCATGCGCCAGCACGCTGTGATACGCCACGGTGACCGCCCGTTTGAAGTCCACCACGCAAGGGTAGTGCAGGTCATTCAGGTAACCGGCTTCCACCGGCACGATCGGCTCGTTGAAGGTGAACCAGTGGGTGACCCGATCGCCAAACAGGCCGAAACAGGTATCGGCGTAACGCGCATAGGCTTCGACCACCGCCCGGCTTTCCCAGCCGCCGCGCTGTTGCATGCACAGCGGCATATCGAAGTGATAGAGATTGATAAACGGGGTGATGCCCTGCGCCAGCAGCTCGTCGATCATCGCGTTATAGAACGCCACCGCCTGCGGGTTCACCTCACCGTCGCCGTCCGGGATCAACCGCGACCACGAGATCGAGGTTCTGAAAGTATTATGGCCCAGCGTTTTGAGCAGCCCGATATCGGTGCGGAAATGGTCATAAAAGGTCGAGGCCTCGGTCGGCCCCACCCGTCCGTGAAAGCGCTCGGGCGCGATCTCGTACCAATAGTCGAAGATGTTGCGACTCTTGCCGTCCCGCGCGGCCGCCCCTTCAGACTGCGGCGCGGAGGTGGCGCTGCCCCACCAGAACCCGTCGGCAAATTGATATTCCATACTCGCGTCCCTCGCGGGGCGGCCGCGCCGCCCCGTTCCACAGTTAGAATTTCAGCGCCTTGGCGATGTCTTCTTCGCTTTCCGTCGCCGCGTCGATCTGGCTCTGCGCCTTGTTGGAGATCGCCACGAACGGCAGATAGATCACGGTGGCGACCGCCAGGTTGAACAGGCTCAGCAACATGGCCATGATGCTGCCGTTGGTGTTGAAGAACGCCCCCAGGCCGACCGGCATGGTCCAGGGCGCGATGTTGGTGATCGGCGGGATCAGCCCGGAGTAGTAGGCCAGGGAGGTGATAATGGTCAGCACCGGCTGCACCAGGATGAACGGAATGAACATCACCGGGTTCATGATCACCGGCAAACCGAACAGAATCGGTTCGTTAATCTGGAAGATGCCGGATGGCGTCGCCAGTTTGGCGACCTGGCGGTAATCTTCGCGGCGCGAGGCGATGAAGATGGCGATGATCAAGCCCAGCGTCGAGCCGGTGCCGCCGAGGTAGATGTAGGAATCGACGAACGGTTTCGCCCACATGTGGAACTCTTTTCCGGCGGCTACCGCCGCTTCGACCGAACCGTATTTGTTGTACAGCTCCACGTTTTCCAGCGCGAACGGCGTCATGATGCCGCTGTCCAGCGCCGCCAGCGCCATGGAGCCGTGCACCCCGAAGAACCACAGCAGCGAGGAGAACAGCACGTACACCCAGCCCACC
>NZ_JVEL01000043.1:0-716 GCF_001076875.1 Serratia sp. 506_PEND | reverse complement strand
CGAAAATAGAAAATGTCAGGCCGCGTTTGTGCGCTTCAAGCATGTAGCGTTCGAAACCTGGCAATAAGTTCTTCATTGCATCAATAGCCTTGGGTACCGTCGTAGCCCGATATTTGAACTCTCTCCCAAAAGCTTTGATCAACGGTCCGTGAAATCTTACCGTTCTGAGTGGAACTTCAATTAACGACATGTATTTTTCCTCATAAAAAAACCCACCAAAGGTGGGTCTAATTGGAAATTTAATTTTTACAAGCATGATTTAATGTCAGAAATAACCTCACCATTTCTATTGGTCAGTTTACCCCAATTACTATTGGCGGCCTCACCTCTATATATTACTTGCTGTTGAGACCCTTTATCTAAAATGTCGATATAACCATAACCATTAATCAAAACCAGTGCGATCCCACTCTCTCGTGTGGGCTTACTTACTGTTTCAATTCGCAATCCATTGAAGGTACGCTTGTCCGATTTTTCTGCAATGCAGACAGCCAAACTATTGGCATCTTTTTGAGACGTAAACTCAGCAGTAACCTTTTTTGTTAGTTCTGGATTTGCGCAACCTGTCAGCATCAGCAACGTGATGGGTAATAGGAGTTTTTTCATCAGTAATCCCTCTGTTATTTTTTTCATCTTAACAGAGAATTACATCATTTTTCTATGCCGCAACACCTTCACCGTTCGCTCCTTCCAATAACCGCCGTAAGGCACCCGCT
>NZ_JVEL01000042.1:0-5059 GCF_001076875.1 Serratia sp. 506_PEND | reverse complement strand
CGTTGCACGTCACCAAGGCGCAGTCGGGGCTGCTGCAGGCGGCCTACTTCGGCGCCTACTTCCTGGTGGCGCTGCCCGCCGGGTACTTTATGGATCGCAAGGGCTATAAGGCGGGCATTCTGGTCGGGCTGTGCCTGTACGCGTTGGGGGCGCTGTTGTTCGTGCCGGCGGCGTCGGCCAACAGCTTCGGCGTATTCCTGTTCGCGCTGTTCGTCATCGCCAGCGGCCTGGGGTGCCTGGAAACGGCGGCCAACCCGTACGCCACGGTGCTGGGCGACGCGCAGGGCGCCGAACGGCGGCTCAACCTGGCGCAGTCGTTCAACGGCCTCGGGCAGTTTATCGGCCCGCTGATCGGCGGCACGCTGTTCTTCTCCGCCAGTCAGTCCGCCGGCGACGGCGATCAGAGCGCGGTGAAGATGACCTATGTGGCGATCGCCGCGCTGGTGCTGCTGATCGCGCTGTTGTTCAGCCGCACCCGGCTGCCGGCGATCCGCGAAGAGGAAAAGCCGGTGCACGGCGTGATAGCGCAGGGATTGTGGCAGCATCCGCATTTCGTCGGCGGGGTTATCACACAGTTCTTCTACGTGGCGGCGCAGGTGGGCGTCGGGGCGTTCTTCATCAACTACGCCACCGAGCACTGGCGCGAGGTGTCTAACCAGAGCGCCTCTTACCTGCTGTCGATCGCCATGATCTGCTTTATGGTCGGGCGCTTCTTCAGCACCTGGCTGATGGGGCGAGTCAAACCGGCGACGCTGCTGGCGGTCTATGCGCTGATCAACATCGCGCTGTGCGGCGTGGTGATGCTGAGCGTCGACGGCGTATCGGTGGTGGCGCTGATCGCGGTGTTCTTCTTTATCTCGATCATGTTCCCGACCATTTTCGCCCTGGGGGTGAAAAATCTGGGCAAGCACACCAAGCGCGCCAGCTCGTTCATGATCATGGCGATCGTCGGCGGCGCCATCATGCCGTACTTTATGGGGGCGCTGGCCGACCGTTACAGCACCGCGCTCTCTTATCTGCTGCCGCTGCTGTGCTTCGCGGTGGTGCTGGTTTACGGCCTGCGGCAGCGCCGCGGCTGATTCAACCCGGCGGCGAATCGGCCTTCGCCGCCGTTGTCAGCGCCTGCGGGCGGGTTCGCATCAGGAGCGCCAACGCCAGCAGCAGCACCATGCCGGACAGCACGCCGTTTATCGTCAGGCCTCCGGCGTCCACCACCAGCCCGCCCGCCAGCGAACCGCAGGAAATCGCCAGATTAAACAGCGCGATATACAGCGAAGAGGCGACCTCGACCGCGTTGGGCGCCGCCTTGAGCATCCACGCCATCAACGCAACGGAAACGCCGCCGTAGGCGATGCCCCACAGCAGGAGGAAGGCGCCGTCGCTCAGCGGCGCGTGGCCCAGCAGCGGCAGCAGCAGGACGGCGAGCGCCAGCCCGAGGGCGATCAGCGCCAGGGTGCGGCGCAGCCGTTTGGCGGCGGCCTGGCCGGCGATGAAATTCCCGAAGATGCCGGCGACGCCGTAGGCGAACAGCAGCGGCCCCACCCAGCGGCTCTCGATGCCGGCGACCGTCTGCAACAGCGGGCGGACAAAGGTGTAAGCCATAAAGTGGCCGGCGACCAGTAGAAACGTCAGCAGCAGCCCGGTCAGCAGCCGGCGATTCGCGCGCTGCGCGGTGAACGACCGCCAGCTTATCGCCTGCGTGACCGGCAGCGGCGGCAGCACGCACACCAGCAAGAGCAGGGTCAGCGCCGCCAGAACGGCGACTGCCAGAAACGCCATGCGCCAGCCCAGCGCTTCGCCGAGGAATACCCCGAGCGGCACGCCGAACACCGAGGCCGCCGCTACGCCGCCGAAGATGACGGACAGCGCCAATCCGACGGAGGCCGGCGGCACCAGACGTTCCGCCAACCCGCCGGCGATGGCCCAGATACCGCCGATGCAAAAACCCAGCAGGATGCGCGCGGCGAACAGCAGCGCCAGGGAGGTGGCGGCGGCGGCCAGCAGGTTGGCGGCGATCAGCAGCAGCAGAAAGCCCGCCAGCAGGCTGCGGCGATCCGTGCGCCGGGCGCCCAGCACCACCAGCGGGGCAAACAGCGCGGCGAACAGGGCCGGCAGGGAAATCAGCAGCCCGGCGCGGCCGATCGTCGCGTTCAGAGTATTGACGATCGGGGTCAGCAGCCCGACGGGCAGCATTTCTGCCGTGACGACGGTAAAGGTGGACAGGCCGATGGCGAAGGTCGCCAGCCAAGACTTTGCGCCGCCGCCGGCGTGTAAGGCACTCATAAGGATCCTCCCAACAGATGAAGAACCTCAGTGTATCCGCGCCAAAATGGCTGATAAACTGGCCTAAATGCGCAACATTGGGGACGAGTCGTGGCTAATTTACCGTCTATGCCGTTGGATAACCTGACCGACCTGCTGGTGTTCATCCGCGTCGCCGACGCCTGCAGCTTCACGCTGGCGGCCGAGAGACTGGGCATCTCCCGATCGGCGGCGGGCAAATGCGTGACCCGATTGGAGGCGCGATTGGCGACCCGGCTGCTGCAGCGCACCACGCGCAGCGTCAGCCTGACCGAAGACGGCGCGGTGTTTTACGAGTATGCGCAGCGCATCCTGTCGCAGGCCGAAGAGGCGGAAACGGCGCTCAATACGCGGCGGCAAACCCCGCGCGGGCGGCTGCGGCTGGATGTGCCGGTCTCGCTGGGGCGGTTGCACATTTTGCCGATTTTGCGGGAGTTTTTGACTCAGTGGCCGGAGGTGGACGCCGACGTCAGCTTTTCCGACGATTACAGCGATTTGGTGCGCGACGGCATCGACGTGGCGATCCGCGTCGGCGGCAGCGACGACAGCCGACTGGTGCGGCGGGTGCTCGCGCCGCATCGCCTGATCACCTGCGCGGCGCCGGATTATCTGGCGCGGCACGGCGCGCCTGCGAAACCGGAGGCGTTGGGCGATCACGAGACGCTGGTCTTCAGCCATCAGGGGCTGCCGGCGCCCTGGCGCTATCGGGTTAACGGTCAACTGCACGAACAGCCGGTGCGCGGCCGGATGCGTTTCAACAACGTCGAGGCCTTGCGGGATGCCGCCGTCGCCGGGGCCGGTCTGTGTCAGGTGGGGGCGTTTCTGGTCGGCGAGCAGATTGCGGCCGGCACGCTGGTGCCGGTGCTGGAACGCTATTGTCGCCCTGGGCCGCCGATCTGCGCCGTCTATCCCAGCCGGCGCCATCTCTCCCCCAAGGTGAAACTGTTCCTGGCGGCGATCGAACGGCGCTGGCAGGGCAAGGCGATTTGGGAAAGCGCCTAGTGTGTCAATTCCTGCGGTTGCAGCAGAGCGGGCTCGACGTTTTGCGCCAGCTGAATATTGTTGCGGCCGCTGTGCTTCGCCAGATAGAGCGCGGCGTCGGCCGCGCCGATCGCTGACTCGACGTCCAGCCTTTCCAATGCCGAGATGCCCGCGCTGAGCGTCAGCGTGCCGCTGTGCTGCGGGCTGGCGCCGTGCGGGATATTCAGTTCCGCCACGCGTTGACGCACCCGTTCGGCCAGCTGCGCCGCATAGCCTTCGTGCACGTTGGTCAACAGCACCAAAAACTCTTCCCCACCGTAGCGCACCACGATGTCGCGCGAACGCACCGCATCGCGGATGGCGATCGCCACCTGCACCAGCGCCCGGTCGCCCATGGCGTGGCCGTAGCTGTCGTTGTAGACCTTGAAGTGGTCGATATCCAGCAGCAGCACGTAGTGGCGGCCGGTTTGCGGTTCCAGCAGCATAGTGATCTTATTCTCCAGCCCTCGACGGTTATAAAGGCCGGTCAGGGGATCAAGCATGCTCAAATTATTGAATTTGTCCCGCTCGTTATACAGGTTGGCCACCAGCGCGTGGGTAAAGATTTCACTGCGTTTCAACATCAGGTGATGAATGGAGAAAGCGATAATAGGTAATAGCGTGGTGAATAATATCCGCAGGGTATTATGCATACCGTCTAAAGCCAGGATCATCATTGCGGAAGGTACGGCGTGTAAACAAAAGGCGGTAAAGTTATCCGTCAGAGAAATAGCGCTGATAAAAAAGATGCTAAACAAACTAATTAATAAAAAATCTTGGTTATTCGGTAGGCAATATTGACTTTTAACGTAAATATGTGCGGCCCAGAGCAGGCCGAGCACGCTGGCGAACAGATTGAGTTTGCACAAATATTTACGTGGCGTTTGCAGAGAAAATAGCGCTGCTACCAGACAAAATAGCGGTATACATAATAAAGGTAGGGTAAATGCGGGCGTATCCCTAAAAGGGAACAATAATGTAAATACGGAAGAGGCGGCATTCATTATCAGAAAAAGAAATAATGCCAGGCGCTGCTTGCTGTTCAGTAATTCCTGATAAGAACGGGCGTTCATACGGAGGTCACTCTTTGCAAAGTCGTTCTGTCGAATAATTAAGGTTGAGAAGCATTCCCTTGGCGCGAATATCCACTTGAATTGCATGGTTGAGGGTTGTGATTATTATCATGCAAACAGGACTAGGAATTTTCTTATGTCAAATTATCATTTTTTCCTGCTGGTGTCATCTGAGTTTGGTCAGCGCAGTGAAAATGATGCGGCGGCCAAAAAAGTGTTATATGATATTGGTTATCATTATCACTTAAGGAGGTTGTCATGCTCACTGCCATGATTGCCGCGTGCGGGCTGTGGGGCGTCAGTTGGTGCCTCGGGGATCGCCTGGCCAGTGCCTGGGGCGTTTTGCTGCCTTGTGCTTTGATGCCGCTGCTGGCCCTGATCAACCTGGATATGCTGCAGTTGCGCACCCTGATCGTGATAGCGATGTTGGCCACGCTGGTGATGCTGTTCAACAGCCGGCTGCGCCACTATCTGCTGTTGCCTTCCTGCATGGCGCTGGCGGGCGGCCTAGCGGCAGTCAGCCTCAACTTCAGCTTTGGGTGAAACGCCAGAAACGGCAAAACCACGCTTAAGCGTGTTTATCATCAATGCGTTGGGATTTTTTCGAAGGAACCGCCGGAGAGATCATCAATTGGTGCGAAGAGAGGGACTTGAACCCTCACGTC
>NZ_JVEL01000041.1:0-288 GCF_001076875.1 Serratia sp. 506_PEND | reverse complement strand
CACTGAGGGAATGCCATGAATGCACTGATTAAACAGGAAGTTAAAGCTCTGCGGAGCATGGGTTACAACAGCTGCTGTTTTTATTCCGATGGCCGTGGTTCGACCGGCTCGCCTTTTATTGACTGCTATTCAACCGGGCATATTGCGATTGATGTTTATTCCTGGGAGCGCGAAGTGGCGGGCTTTGGTAATGATGACCGGGGCTGGGATGTGGATGTGTACGATGCTAGACGGCTCACCATCCCTTTTATTCGGACCCGCGAAGGGTTTAGGCAAGCGTACCGCCTG
>NZ_JVEL01000040.1:0-4368 GCF_001076875.1 Serratia sp. 506_PEND | reverse complement strand
GAGCTTTCTGGAAGGGGATCCGGATCAGCCGATCGTTACCGGGCGTACGTACCATGCGACCAATCTGGCGCCTTATGTGCTGCCGCACAATAAAACCCGTACCGTCATTCGCACGGATACGCATCAGGGAACCGGGTTTAACGAACTGAGTTTTGAAGATGCCGCGACGCGCGAGCAGGTGTTTCTTCATGCCCAGAAAGACCATGACACCGTCATCAATAACAACCACCGGCAGAGCGTGGGAAACGATCAGCATCTGAGCGTTGTGCAGGATAAGTTTGAACGTATAGACAGGCACAGCCATCGTACCGTGGGGCAGGATGATTACGAACAGATCCACCAGGATCACCATCAGTCCATCGGGCGCAATTTTATTCAGAGTATTACCCAGTCCTTTAAGCGCTTTATCGGTGGCGGTGAGGTGACCCGCATTGAGGGCAGCCGTCAGACCACGCTAACCGGGTCTGAAGAAGCCATCATTGGCGCTAACCAGCGCACGGTGGTGAATAACGATCATTACCTCAAAGCCACGGATATCGTACTGGAAGCAGGACAATCCTTCACCGTCAAAGGTCCGGGAGGGTTCATGAAGATAGATGAGTCGGGCATTACCCTGCAGGGCAATCTTGTCAAAGTGAATGAAGGGGGAAGCCCGGGCGTCGGGACAGCCCCGGTCTCTGTTGAACCTGAATCACCGGCGGCACCTTCGCTGCCGGATGCACCATTACGCCCTTAAGGAGGCATTATGCCAGGCGCTGCACGACTGGGTGATACCGGACAAGGCCACGCGTGTTTTCCGGATACGCCGGTTATTGAAGGAAGTCCCGATATTCGTATCAACGGGGTGCCGGCTGTCCGTCAGGGCGACTCGGTGGCCCTCCATGGTTGCCCGTGCCCCAACACGCCGCATGGTATGCATTCGCGGTCTATTTCCGCGGGGTCATCAACGGTGCGCTTTAACGGGAAACCCGCCGCACGTATCGGTGATGCGATTGGCTGTGGCGGCATGATTGCCTCCGGCAGCGGTAACGTCATTATCGGTGACACGCCCTGGAAATCTCCGGTTCATGACTGTGCGAAGCAGGCTGTACTTGACCGTGCTCCGTTACTGGGTCTGTCGCCTGCGCTGACACCAGAACCCCTTCCTGATGTGAGAAAGCTTATCTCTCGCTGAAAATCATTGATTAGATAAAAAGGTCGTTCCGATGGAAACACGTTATCCGATAAGGCAGGCTAACGGCAAAAACTTTGACAGTCAGGAGGAAATACTGACTCTGCTGCGCCAGGAAAAACACGGGCGCTGGCTGTCGGGCTCCAATGACATGTGGCACGGTGGTATACATATCAGCCGCAATACTGCCCCCTGGTCGGTGTTGACGCCGGATACCGGTGACGATGCGGTACCGCTGCAGTGTATTGCCAGCGGAGAACTGGTGGCCTGGCGCGTATGCCAGGATTACGTTATGGGTAACCTTGGGGACAAACCGCTGCAGTATTCACCGTCATTTTTGCTGGTGCGCTCAGTACATAAACCTGCAACAGACGCGTCCACCTGGCTGTGCTTTTACACGTTATACATGCACCTTACGCCGCTCTCCTGTTACCCGAAATGGACGGTGTATCAGGTGACCCCAAAGGGCAACGGTCTTATCATGCGCCAGTACAGCGGCAGTGAAGTGTCGGGGCAGACAGTGCCCCCCGAAGTCTCTCATAAAGCCCGTCTTCACAGCGGTGAGCAGGTGCTGATTGAACGGCAGGAAACGTTCCTGCTGCACAACGGGCAGGCGGAAGTGTTTGGTCTGGCGCAAAGGCTGAAAGACGGCGCACCTGTGGGGGACAAGTTCTGGACCTCCGCCCGTCCGGCCTATGTTGAGCCGATTGGCGAACAGTACGGTTACTTACCGGGATGGATGGCGGTGGCGCTGAATAAGGGGCAGTTTGATACCGTGGTGTGTCCTTCGGTGATGACGGCCATTAAGGCCGGTGATGCGATTGGATTTCTGGGCAAAGAGGAAGTACCGGACGAGTTCAGCAATGTAACAGCAGACTGGTTCTCGCACATCGAGGTGCTGAGCAACGATGGCAGGATGCCGCTGTTTCTTAATAACCCGGGGCAGCTGCATACGGGGCGCCAGTTTTTGCTGGTTCCTGAAGGGAAACAACTCTACCAGTGCGAAGAAAAAGGGAGCAGTCATACCTTTGAGCCGGTGGGGCTGACGAACCGGGGGGATGCCGCAGATATCATCCCGGCCGAATCAGCCAAATCTGCGACAGACAGCGCCAGCGTGGTGTATCTGCAAATCCGTCCCGGCACCTGGATACGCAAGGATGATGTGGAAACGGTGAGCCAGAACGATCTGGCGAAACTGAAATTCAAAGCCGTGGGGCAGGAGCCTCTCAGAAATCAGCTCCGCAGTCTGGAAACGCAGTGGGTCATTGATGCGTTCCGCTGGCTGGGTAGCCAGCTCTGGGCCGGACGTGACCTGGAGTCGGGGCAGCTGCAGGTGTATTACACCAGAATGGCTGACGAGCTGGAAAAGGTGAACACTCCGGAGAATATACAGAACGAGAATCGGGACTCTGTATCCGACATGTTACGGCACCGGAATCAGTACGTTGATTTTTTCCTGCGCAGGCTGGTGGTAAAGCATGAGAGTGAATGGCACGGCGGCAGTAAAAATCCAAAATGGAATGGTGTGCTTGCCACAATGACAGGTGAGTCTTTAGCTTATGTTCAGCAGTGGCTGGATGCTCATGAGTGGATGAGTCAGGTGCCGGAGTTCAGCAAGGACGAAGCGGTGTGGCATTTTCACCCTGTGGAGTTTCTGACAGCTATTTGTGAGCCGGTAAATAGATGTCGAGAACTATTTGCAAAAATCTCACCAATAATACTTAAACATGAAGGAGGGTATGTTGATGATCCTGATGATAAAGGTGGAGAAACAAACATGGGGATTACATTTTCGACGTGGAAATCATTTGCTTTTAGCGATCTAGGTATTCACCCCTCATCACAGTCTCTTAAAGCAATGACGAAAGAACAAGCAGAAGTTATTTACTATAAACACTACTGGGAACCTCGAGGTTTTTGTAAGCTGGAAAATACAAAGGTTGCATTGATGATATATGACTGGACTATAACGTCTCGATGGGCTATTCGAGAGGTTAGGAAACTTATTAGCACAGAATATGACTCCAAATTGCAAGTGAGTAACGTTATGGATGATTCGATGGTTCATTGTATTAATTCAATTAGTGATCAAAATTCTTTTCTTCATCATTTAGCTAATGTGCGTAAAAGCTACTACAGGTCTCTTACAGTTACTGATGGTATTCAAAATACGCAAACCAAATTCTTAAATGGTTGGTTGGGGCGAGTTGATGATTGTTTACAGGCGGATGTGTGAAATATTCTATATTTTTTCTTTGTTTTTGGGGTTTGTCCTGTAATGCAAGTGATTTTACAGGATGTTGGGCGTTTATAGATAAAAACTCATCATACACGTTAAATCTTACTCAAGATAATGGAAAGGTTAATGGTCATTATTGTTTTATTAATGCTAATGGCAATAGAATCGATTGTGATAAAGAATCGTCCACTGTCTCCGGAACTCTTGATGGAGATACTGGCGTGATCTCATTTGGGGGGAGTGGTGAGGGGCGGTTGAATTTTTTTGATGGAAAGATCAGTTTGATAATCACTAACTCCAGGCCGTTTGATGACTTCAATATGCATATTCCTAAATTGATTTTAGTGAGGAAAAATAATGGCTGTTCTAATTGAGTAAATGATGCGTGGACTCTTTGCACGTCGTGCTGCCTATGAGTTATGTGAGAATTTTTTTTATGAAAATAGTTTTATTTACTCTTTTTTATGTATTCACTTCATAGTTATGCGGATGAATGTGGCTTAGATGAGATAATTATTGCATCATGTGCATTGAAAGGTAATACACATCGAACTGCTTTATTTTATGTTAATGAAAAGAAAGGCTATCTTTATTATTCTTTTAAGATGAATGAAAAGGAAGAGTTAAGAGTGAATTTTAGTCAAGATAGAAAGCTAAAAAGATGGATTGATCAATGGACGTACACTACATATTTTTGATTTAGCCGAGGGGAATATGATTACGTTCTTGGTGTCCCAGAAGAAAAACCAAATGCAGTTGCGTTTTAGATGTAAAGAAAAACGGTGATTCTTTAGTTTTGAACTCTTATATTTCTAATTCTTTTGGTAGTGAGGATGTTAAAAGTAGTAGTATTGAAGATGTTTCAGATAGTTCAGTGAGAGATAATGATTTTAAATTTCCATAGTCTGTGATTATAACGCTGAGCCATCACACTGCTGCTGACGGAAGGGCTGTCTCT
>NZ_JVEL01000039.1:0-9827 GCF_001076875.1 Serratia sp. 506_PEND | reverse complement strand
CCATTGCCTGCGCTACCGTTTTCCCGGCAGCGGCAAATTGGAACCCTGGTATTTCAGCCGGCACGGCGATGAGCGGGCGCTGGACGTCAGCGGCAGCTTGATCTTTAACGAAGATCGGCTGATCAAGGATGCGGCGTTGGCGGGGCTGGGTATCGCACAGCGTTTTCAGGGCACGGTGTTGCAGGAGCTGGCGCAGGGCGATCTGGTGGAAGTGCTGCCGGAGTATGCCAGCGAGGCATCGGGATTTTTCATCTACTTTCCCGCCGGCAGGCATCTGCCGCTCAAGCTGCGCGCCTTTATCGACTTCATGCGCGAGCGGCGAGATCGACAGCACCGGTAACAGGGGCGCCCCGACGGCGCCCCCCACGATCAGCGCTTATCCAACGCTTGCACGATGCGGTAAGCCGCCTCGACCCGATCGTCGTTCGGGAACCATTTGTTGGCCAGCATCACCACGGCGATATTCTTCGCCGGGATAAACACCGCGTAGGTGGAGAAACCGCCGGTAGAGCCGGTTTTGTTATACCAGCCGGCGCGCAATTCCGGCTGCGGCGGCGTGATGGCGGTAGCCGGCGTGCCGTTCATGATCATCCCGGCGTTGTTGCCCTCGATCAAACGAGACAATTTCACCGGGTACGGGTAGTTCTCCCACATCAGATCCTGCGTGAACGCGCCCGCCTTGTAATAACCGACGTGCGTCGCGGTCAGCGCCTCGCGCCACGGCTGCGCGACCTTCACCTGCTGCAGGTTGGCGTCCAGATAGCGAATCAGATCGCGAGCGTTGGACTTGATGCCGTAAGACTCGGCGTCCAGCGGGCCGGGATTGACCCGCACCGGCTTATCGTCCTTGTTGTAGCCCTGCGCATAGTTGGCCATCTGCGCCGCCGGCACCTGAACGTAGGTGTGGCGCATGCCCAACGCCGGCAGCATCCCCTGCTCCATCGCCTGGGTAAACGGCTGGTCGAGGCTCTTGGCGGCGATCATGCCCAGCATGCCGATGCCGAGGTTGGAATAGACGCGGTAGCTGCCCGCCGGATGTTTCGGCTGCCAGGCCCGGTAGTAGGCCATCAGTTGGGCGTTGTCGGTCACGTCGTCCGGCACGAACAGCGGCAGGCCGGAGGTATGCGTCGCCAGATTCAGCAGGCTGACGCCGTCGAAGGCGCTGCCGCGCAGCTCGGGCAGGTAGCGGCTGGCCGGATCGTTGAACGACAGCTTGCCCTGCTGCTGCGCATAGACCGCCAGCGTCGCGGTGAAGGTTTTGCTCAGCGAGCCCACTTCGAACAGCGTCTGCTCGGTGATCGGTTTGCCGGTCTGCTTCGAGGCGACGCCATACGGGTAAATCTGCTGTTTGCCGTCGACCGACACGGCGATCGCCATGCCCGGCACGCCATATTTTTTCATCAGCGGCTGAATAACGGCGTCGATATCCTGCTGCTGCGCGGCGTGCGCGGTCGGCAAGATCAGTGCGGCGATCAGCGCGGCCGCCAGGCGGTTCATTTTCGTCATGATAGAAGCTCTTCGGTTGCAGGGCATCGGCCGCGGCCAAAAGTTTTTATTGGCGTCATGCTCGGCGCTTTCCCTGGTTGATGATGTCATTCCTTTACGGCTGCCGCGACGCTCTCAGCAGCCGCGCCAAATATCGGATTTTGCCGTCGGGTTGACAAGCGATAATAATTTCAGCCAGCATAAAGAAAAACTTATGGCTATCGACAATGCGCAACCGACTTCCCCTCAACGCCCTGCGGGCGTTCGAATCCTCCGCCCGCCACCTGAACTTCACCCGCGCCGGCCTGGAGCTGCGCGTCACCCAGGCCGCCGTCAGCCAGCAGGTGCGCATGCTGGAAGAACAGCTGGGCATTCAGCTGTTCCGCCGCCTGCCGCGCGGGTTGGATCTGACCGAAGAGGGCCAGGCGCTGCTGCCGGTGTTGAGTGACGCTTTCGACCGCATCGAGGCGGTGCTGCAGCAGTTCGAAGGCGGGCATTTCCACGAGGTGCTGACGGTGGCGGTGGTCGGCACCTTCGCCGTCGGCTGGCTGATGCCGCGGCTGGCGGCGTTCCGCGCGGCGCATCCGTTCATCGATCTGCGGGTGCTGACCCACAACAACCTGGTCAATCTGTCGGCCGACGGCATGGATTTCGCCATCCGTTTCGGCGAAGGTCTCTGGCCCGCCACCTGCAATATCAAGCTGTTCGACGCGCCGCTGACGGTGCTCTGCCCGCCTGCGGTCGCCGCGCGCTTGCGCACGCCGCAGGATCTGCAGCACGAGCAGCTGATGCGCACTTACCGCAAGGATGAATGGGAGCGCTGGTTCACGGCTGCGCAGGTGACGCCGTGGCGGATCAACGGACCGGTGTTCGACTCATCCCGGCTGATGGTGGAAGGCGCGATCCAGTGCGACGGCGTGGCGCTGGCGCCGGTCAGCATGTTCCGCCGCGAACTGGCCGCCGGTGCGCTGCAGCGGCCATTCGCCGCCGAGGCCGCGCTCGGCGCCTACTGGCTGACCCATTTGAAATCGCGGGATCTGACGCCGGCGATGAAAACCTTTATCGGCTGGATCCGCCGGGAGGCGGAAGAGGAACAGCGGCGGGACTAGGCGGAGCCGCGCCGGATCAGCGTCGGCGGCAAAATGACGTTCTGCGCCGGCAGATCGGCGTCACCGATGCGCTGCAGCAGGCGCGCGGCGGCGCTGCGCCCCACTTCCCGCGCCGAGCTGGAGACGAAGGTCAGCGGCGGCTCGGTCAGTTCGGCCTCCGGCACGTCGCCGAAACCGATCAGCGCCACCTGCCGGCCATAGTAGGCGTCGACCCCGTCCGAGCCGATGCTGCGGCCGCTGCGCGTCAGGCCAAAATAGGCGCCGAGCGCCACCGACGCCTTGTGGCAGACGATGGCGGTAATATTCGGGTAGTGGCGCAGCAGTTGCTCTGCCGCTTCCGCCGCCTCACGCTGCCGGCAATCGCACTCGACGATCCATTCGCTGCGAAACGGCAGGCCGTACTGCACCAGCGTGGCGCAAAAACCGCCCAACCGCTCGGCGCGCGTCAATGAGTCGCTCTGGCCGCCGAGGTAGGCGATTTGGCTGTGACCGCGTTTGATCAAAAATTCGGTGGCCAGCTTGGCGGCCTGCATATTGTCCGGGCGCACCACGTCCACCCCATCGAGACCGCTGGAGCGCGCCACGCAGACCAGCGGCACGCCCTGCTCGGCCGCCTTTTCCTTCAGCCCAGCCGCCGCGCGGATGCCGCCCGCCAGCACGATGCCGTCGACGCCCTGCGCCAGCAGCGCGTCAAACGCCCGCTGCAAGCCCTGGCCGTCGCGCCCGCTCTGGGTTAAAAACAGCAGCTTGTCGTGCGCCTCCAGCGCTTCGCTCAGCCCGGCGGTCATTTCGGCATAGAAGGGTTCGCAGATGTCGCGCAGAATAAGGCCAATCACTCCGGACTCCCCGCCGCGCAGCGTCGCCGCCTGGCGATTGCGCACATAACCCAGCTGCTCTATCGCCTGATTGACCTTCTCGGCGGTGGTCGGCGAAATGCGCCCCTTGCCGCTCAACACCAGGGAAACCGTGGTGACCGACACGCCCGCCTGCTGCGCCACATCGGTGATGGTGATTTTTTTGATGCTCATAGTCTCTGCGAACCCGTTCCTGGGCAACCCGCGCCGTAATGATCAAGGGTATACCGAATCCGTTAGCTCAGTAAAACGTTTTACTGCCTACCGCATTGTCGCCAAAAACCGGGCGGCAGATTTGTGATTGGCGGCGCATTTTTGCTAGGTAAAACGTTTTATCTTCTTTTTACCTAATCAGAAGTCCCCTTTTTGCTCGTCTTTTCGCCAGGAGAAGTCGGTTATGTCAGCAGCCAACAAACCCAAAATCACCCTCTGGGAGTTCTTCCAGAGCCTGGGCAAAACGTTCATGTTGCCCGTCGCCTTGCTCTCTTTCTGCGGCATCATGCTGGGGATCGGCAGCTCGCTGAGCAGCCGCGACGTGATCACCCTGATGCCGTTTATCGGCCACCCGATCTTCCAACTGATCTTTACCTGGATGAGCAAGGTAGGCTCCTTCGCCTTCAGCTTCCTGCCGGTGATGTTCGCCATCGCCATTCCGCTGGGCATGGCGCGCGAAAACAAAGGCGTCGCCGCCTTCTCCGGTTTCGTCGGCTTCGCCGTGCTGAATCTGGGCACCAACTTCTACCTGACCGCCGCCGGCGTGCTGCCCACCAGCGATCCGTTGGTGCTGAAAGCCAACAATATCCAGAACATCCTCGGCATTCAGTCGATCGATACCGGCATCCTCGGCGCGGTGATCGTCGGCATCATCGTCTATCGCCTGCATGAACGCTTCCACACCATCCGCCTGCCGGACGCGCTGGCGTTCTTCGGCGGCACGCGCTTCGTGCCGATCGTGACCACCGTGGTGCTGGGGCTGTGCGGCCTGGTGATCCCGCTGATCTGGCCGTGGTTCGCCGCCGGCATCACCGGGCTGGGTTGGGTGATCAACAGCGCCGGCGCCTTTGGCCCGATGCTGTTCGGCACCGGCGAACGCTTGCTGCTGCCGTTCGGCCTGCAGCACATTCTGGTGGCGCTGATCCGCTTTACCGAGGCAGGCGGCACGATGGAGGTGTGCGGCCACAGCGTCAGCGGCGCCCTGACCATCTTCCAGGCGCAGCTCTCCTGTCCGACCACCACCGGCTTCGCCGAGAGCGCCACCCGCTTCCTGTCGCAGGGTAAAATGCCGGCGTTTCTCGGCGGCCTGCCGGGCGCGGCGCTGGCGATGTACCACTGCGCCAAACCGGAGAACCGCCATAAAATCAAAGGGCTGTTGATTTCCGGCGTGGTGGCCTGCGTGGTTGGCGGCACCACCGAGCCGATCGAGTTCCTGTTCCTGTTCGTCGCGCCGTTCCTGTATCTGATCCACGCGCTGCTCACCGGGTTGGGCTTTACCGTGATGGCGCTGCTGGGCGTGACCATCGGCAACACCGACGGCAATATCATCGACTTCGTGGTGTTCGGCATTCTGCACGGCACCGCCACCAAGTGGTATCTGGTGCCGGTGGTGGCCGCCGTCTGGTTCGTCGGCTATTACGCCATTTTCCGCTTCGCCATCCAGCGCTTTAACATCAAAACGCCGGGCCGTGAGAGCGACAGCGCCGTCAGCCAAAGCGCGCCGAGCGGCGCGGTGGGCAAATCCGGCTACAATGTGCCGGCGATTTTGGCGGCGCTCGGCGGCCCGGGCAACATCATTACGCTGGACAACTGCATCACCCGCCTGCGCCTGTCGGTCAACGACATGAGCCGGGTGGACGACGCGGCGCTGAAAGCCAATCGCGCCATCGGCGTGGTGCATCTCAACGACCACAATCTGCAGGTGGTGATCGGCCCGCAGGTGCAATCGGTGAAAGATGAATTAGACTCACTGATAGCCACGGCGCAACCTGCCGCGGCGCTGCAGGGAGCCACCCATGTTTGATTTCTCCACCCCGATCGACCGCCACGGCACCTGGTGCACCCAGTGGGACTATATCGCCGATCGTTTCGGCAGCGACGACCTGCTGCCGTTCACCATCTCCGATATGGATTTCGCCACCGCGCCGTGCATTCTCGAGGCGCTGCAACAGCGCCTGCAGCACGGCGTGCTGGGCTACAGCCGCTGGCAGCACGAAGATTTTCTCGGCGCGCTGCGCCACTGGTATCAGCAACGTTTCAACGTCGCCATCGACACCGCAACGGCGGTGTACGGCCCTTCCGTTATCTACATGGCGGCGCAGCTGATCCGCCAATGGTCCGTACCGGGCGACTATGTGGTGACCCATACCCCGGCTTACGACGCCTTCTACAAGGTGATCCTCGCCAACCAACGCCAGCTGCTGGCCTGCCCGCTGCACAAGGCCGGCGACGACTGGCGCTGCGACATGGCGCACCTTGAGGCGTTGCTGGCGCGGCCGCAAACCAAGATCCTGCTGCTGTGCAGCCCGCACAACCCCACCGGCAAGGTGTGGCGCCGCGACGAGCTGCAGCAGATGGCCGAACTGTGCGAGCGCCACGACGTGCGCGTCATCAGCGACGAAATCCACATGGATATGGCATGGGGTGAACACCGCCATACGCCGTGGAGCCAGGTGGCGACCGGCGCCTGGGCCTTGCTGACCTCCGGCTCCAAGAGCTTTAACATTCCGGCACTGACCGGCGCCTACGGCTTTATCAGCGACGACGCCAGCCGCGAAGCCTATTTCCAGCAGCTCAAAGCCCGCGACGGCCTCTCCTCACCGGCGGTGCTGGCGGTGGCGGCGCACGTGGCCGCCTATCGCCACGGCGCACCCTGGCTGGACGCCCTGCGCGACTATCTGCAGGATAATCTGACCTACGTCGCCGAGCGGCTGGAGCAGGCGTTTCCCGCGCTGGGCTGGCGCCCGCCGCAGGCCACCTACCTGGCCTGGATCGATCTGCGGCCGCTGGCCGTGGACGATCGGGCGCTGCAGCAGGCGCTGATCGAGCGCGAAAAGGTGGCGATCATGCCGGGCTTTACCTACGGCGAAGAAGGCCGCGGGTTCGTGCGCCTCAACGTCGGCTGCCCGCGCAGCAAGCTGGAAGCCGGCATGGACAAGCTGATCGCCGGGTTGAGGTTGGTGCTGGACGAGCAATAGCGCGAGGGGGCGAGCCTCTGCCCGCCCCTCCGTTACGCCTGAACAGACGGGATTTCCTCCAGATGACGATAGACCGTCAATCCCCATTCGTTAGCCAACCGCACGTCGTTATCGGCCCCCGCAGACGCCCCTTCGATGCGATACACCGCCTGACACTGCGCAATCAGTCGGTGAGCCACCGGATAAAGAAACGCCTCGCTGACCGCATCGCCAACCTGAGTGGAACCGGCCGCGGCCGCCAAAGGCAGCGCCAGCCACTCGCCGATCACCGGCACGTGCCCCCGCTGGTAAACCGCCAGCGCCGCCTGTTCCAGGCGCGCCAGATTGGCGGCGATACGCTGCGGATCGCCATCGGTGCCGCTGCGATAGGGGCCGGCGATCAAGATTTGTTGTGCTTTCATCATTCTTCCTCCAACGTCCGGTTCAAGGCGACAAACTGCAGCAGCATGATGGTTTTGGCGTCAACGATCGTACCCTGACGAACCGCCTGCAGGGCCTGCGCCAGCGGCAGCTCGAGCACCTCCAGATCCTCGCCCTCCGCCGCCAGCCCGCCGCCCTCGTTGAGGCGATCGTTCGCCTGATATTCACCGACGAAAAAGTGCAGCTTTTCGGTGACCGAGCCAGGGCTCATGTACGCCTCAAACACTTTCTCCACGTTATGCACGAAATAGCCGGTTTCCTCTTCAACTTCGGCGCGGATGCGCGCCTCCGGCGACGCGTCGTCCAACAGCCCGGCGGCGGCCTCAATCAGCATGCCGTCATGACCGTTGACGAACACCGGAAAGCGGAACTGGCGCGTCAGGATCACCGTTTTCGCCTGCCGGTTGAACAGCAAAATCACCGCGCCGTCACCGCGATCGTAAGTCTCACGGCTTTGCCGTTGCCAGACGCCGTCGCGCCGCAGAAAATCAAAGGTGTTTTTTTTCAGCAGGTACCAGTCATCGGACAACACCCGGGTTTCGACAATGCGAACCCTGTCTTTGGTGGCTATCATCGGTTTACTCCGCCAGAGGAAGGAAATTGATACTATCGTGCAGTTTCGTGTATGATCAAGATATTTCGTGCATAGGAAGTTTGAGAGGAAATGGCCATGTTGACCAGCCAACGCAAGAAGATCATTTTGGAAAAACTGGCCCAGGATGGTCAGGTCTTGGCCAAACAGCTCAGCGAGATGTTCGGGCTGTCGGAAGATACGGTCCGGCGCGATCTGCGTGAACTGGACGCCGAGGGGTTGCTGCAACGGGTGCATGGCGGTGCCCTGCCGGTTTCTTCCGCCATCGCCAGCTTCGCCGAACGCAATCACTTGGAATCCGGCGCCAAACGCGCGATCGCCAAAGCGGCGGCGGCGCTGATCGCCCCCGGCCAGGTGGTGATCATCGACGGCGGCACCACCTCCGCAGAGCTGGTCAGGCAACTGCCGGCCAACCTCAACGCCACCATCGTCACCCACAGCCCCAGCGTCGCCGTGGGGTTGGTCGATCACCCCACCGTCGAGGTGATCCTGATCGGCGGCCGGCTGTACAAGCATTCGATCGTCAGCGTCGGCGCCGCCGCCGTAGAAGCGATGTCGCATATCCGCGCCGATATTTATTTCATGGGCGTGACCGGCGTGCACCCCACTGCAGGTCTGAGCACCGGCGATCTGGAGGAGGCCTACATCAAACGCGCGCTGGCGGCCCGCGCGGCGGAAACCGTGGTGCTGGCCTCCGCCGCCAAGCTTAACGCCGCCTCGCAGTATGCGATCGGCGATATTACGCTGGCGCACACCGTCATCGTTGAGCGGGCTACCGATGACGCACTGATCGCGCCGTTGCAGCAGGCGGGCGTCAGCGTGTTGAAAGCCTGATTCGCGACGATAATGCGATATATCGCGCATTATTTGTGATTCACATCACTTTTTTATGCAACGAGATGGCAAGTTTCATTCATTTGTTTTTATACTGTTCTGCACTTTACCTACGATAAATTAGCGAGTGCCCAGCATGATCGATCCCCGCCTACCGCTTACCGACATTCACCGCCATCTCGACGGCAACATCCGCGCGCAGACCATTCTCGACCTCGGTCGCCAGTTCAATCTCGCCCTGCCGGCCAATGATTTGGAGAGCCTGCGCCCGCACGTGCAGATCACCCATGCCGAACCGGATCTGGTCAGCTTCCTGCAGAAACTGGACTGGGGCGTGGCGGTGCTGGGCGATCTGGACGCCTGCCGCCGGGTGGCTTACGAAAACGTCGAGGACGCTGCCAACGCCGGCCTGCACTATGCCGAGCTGCGTTTCTCCCCTTACTACATGGCGATGAAGCATCAACTACCGGTCGCCGGCGTGGTGGAAGCGGTGATCGATGGGATCCGTTCGGGCTGCCGCGATCGCGACATCGACATTCGCCTGATCGGCATCATGAGCCGCACCTTCGGCGAGGCCGCCTGTCTGCAGGAACTGGAAGGATTGCTGGCGCACCGCGACGGCATTACCGCGCTGGATTTGGCGGGCGATGAGCTGGGCTTCCCCGGCAGCCTGTTCCTCAGCCACTTCAACCGCGCGCGCGACGCCGGCCTGCGCATCACCGTGCACGCGGGCGAAGCCGCCGGCCCGGAAAGCATCTGGCAGGCGATCCGCGAGCTGGGCGCCGAACGTATCGGCCACGGGGTGAAAGCGGTCGAAGATCCGGCTCTGATGGACTTCCTGGCGGAACACGGCATCGGCATCGAATCCTGCCTGACCTCCAACATCCAGACCAGCACCGTGCCGTCGCTGGCGCAGCATCCGCTGGCCACCTTCCTGCGCCACGGCGTGCTGGCGTCGATCAACACCGACGATCCGGCGGTTCAGGGCATCGAGATCGAGCATGAATACCGCGTCGCCGCGCCGCAAGCCGGGCTGACGCCGGAAGAAATCCGCACCGCGCAGGAAAACGGCCTGAAGCTGGCCTTCCTCAGCGAGCAGGAAAAACAGGCACTGCGCGCCAAAGTTCAAGGCTAATCTCCCAAGGCGCCAAACGGCGCCTTCTTCTCATCCCCCGTTTTCTTCGCCTGCGCGTCTTTATCGCTGTTTTCACTCCATCACTCTGTTGCAAGAGAGGAATTCCGCATGTCTGACAAACTACGCCGCATCGTGCTGACCGGCGGCCCGGGTTCGGGCAAAAGCACGCTCATCGACGTTCTTCATCGCCGAGGCTTTCCGCACTCG
>NZ_JVEL01000038.1:0-7184 GCF_001076875.1 Serratia sp. 506_PEND | reverse complement strand
TACGTTCGCGTATTTTCCGCGCCCGGGAAGCTATCGATAATAAAGTTCAACCGCTGATCCAGCGTTAGCAATGGCGGGCACAGGAAGGGTACTTAGGCATGCAGAAAGAAAAGCTTTCCGCTCTGATGGATGGTGAATCGTTCGACAGCGAGCTGTTGAGTTCTCTGTCGCAAGATCGAACGCTTCAACAAAGCTGGCAGAGCTATCACCTGATACGTGACACACTGCGAGGTGATGTCGGGCAAGTGATGCATCTCGACATCGCCGATCGCGTCGCCGCTGCACTTGAGAAAGAACCCGCCCGGCTGGTGCCTTCCGCCGTTCAGGAATCTCAGCCGCAGCCTCACACCTGGCAGAAAATGCCGTTCTGGGACAAAGTGCGTCCTTGGGCGAGCCAGATTACGCAAATCGGCATGGCGGCCTGCGTGTCGCTGGCGGTGATCGTCGGCGTGCAGCAGTACAACCAGCCTTCTGCGCCATCGAACGCGTCCGAATCGCCGGCCTTCACCACGCTGCCGATCATGGGCCAGGCCTCGCCGGTCAGCCTGGGCGTACCTGCCGACAGTTTCTCCACCGGCAGCGGCCAACAGCAGCAGGTGCAGGAACAGCGCAAGCGTATCAACGCCATGCTGCAGGACTATGAACTGCAACGTCGCCTGCATTCGGATCAGCTGCAGCTTGAGCAAGGCAACCCGCAACAGGCTGCCATTCAGGTTCCCGGAACTCAGTCTTTAGGAATGCAACAGCAGTAATGAAGCAAATCTGGTTCTCCGTTTGTTTATTGACGGGCAGCCTGCTCTATTCCAGCATCGCCCCGGCGCAGCCAACTGCGTCCGGGGCGTTATTGCAACAGATGAGCAGCGCCAGCCGTTCTCTCAATTACGAGCTCGCCTACATCAGCGTCAGCAAGCAGGGAATCGAGTCGTTGCGCTATCGCCATGCGGTGATCGGCAACGTGCCGCTCGGCCAGCTGCTGCATATGGACGGCCCGCGCCGTGAAGTGTTGCAGCGCGGCGGCGGGATCAGCTACTTCGAACCCGGTCTGGAACCGTTCACGCTCACCGGCGATCACATCGTCGATGCGCTGCCGGCGATCGTCTATGCTGATTTCACTCGTCTGGCGAAGTATTACGACTTCATCTCCGTGGGCAGCACCCGCATCGCCGATCGGCCATGTGAAGTGCTGCGCGTGGTGGCGCGCGACGGTTCCCGCTACAGCTACATCGTTTGGATGGACGAAGACACCAAGCTGCCGCTGCGGGTGGATCTGCTCGATCGCGACGGCGAAACGCTGGAGCAATATCGGGTGATCTCCTTCGCGGTCGGCGCCGACGTGCAGGGCGCGATGCAGGGGCTGCTCAAAGCCAATTTGCCGCCGCTGCTGTCGCTGCCGGCGGTGGAAAACGTCCAGCTCAGCTGGAGCACCGGCTGGCTGCCGGCCGGCGTGGACGAGGTGGCGCGCAATCGCCGCAAATTGCCGAACGTCGCCGTGCCGGTGGAGTCCCGGCTCTACAGCGACGGTCTGTTCAGCTTCTCGGTCAACGTCAGCCCGGCGGGCAGCGGCGCCGGGCAGCAGTACTACCGTCAGGGGCGCCGCACCATTCAGACCGAAGTGCGCGCGGGCAACGAAATCACGATTGTGGGCGAATTGCCGCCGGCGACGGCCAAGCGCATCGCCGACAGCATTTCTTTCAAGGTATCGCCGTAATGATGAAAGAGTGGGCCACGGTGGTTTCGTGGCAACAGGGCGTAGCGCTGCTGCGCTGTGAACCCAAGGCCGGCTGCGGCAGCTGCACCGCGCGCTCCGGCTGTGGCGCGCGTGCGCTGAACGAGCTGGTGCCGGAAACCGAGCATCAGCTGCAGGTGCATATCGATCAGCCGCTCGAACCGGGGCAGCGCGTCGAGGTCGGCATCGCGGAAGGCAGCCTGCTGCGCTCCGCCATGCTGGTTTACCTGACGCCGCTGCTGGGCATGATGTTGGGCGGCACGTTGCTGCAATATTGTTTCGGCAGCGACGCCTCGGCGGCAGTCGGCGCCGTATTGGGCGGTGGTGCGGCCTTTATGCTGGCTCGCCGCTTGGCTCGACGTCTGGGTGAGCAGGCCGATTACCAGCCGGTGGTGCTGCAGATTGGGTTGCCGCCTACCGCGATGCGCCTGCAGGCGGAAAACTCCCCGCTGATTTAAACCGATGGCCGCGTCATCGCCGGGTTGTGATAGGCGGGGATGCGGTTGTGGATCATATGCTCCAACAGCGCGATGAACAGATCGGCGCTGAGCAGCGAATCGTAGTTAATCGCGAACAGCACATTTCCCTGGCCATCGAATAAGCGGATGCCGCGCTGCGGATGATTTTCCAACGTGCGGATCTGTTCGATAGGCACGTTTCCCCGTTCCGTCGTCAGCAGGGTGGCGCTCAGCCGCAGCGTTTCGGCCGGCGTGCCTTGCCGCTTGCCGAGCAGCAACTGCCACAGCCAGCGCGCGTCGCCCTCTATGGTGTGAAACGACACCGTCCCCCCCTGATAGAGCGCATTCAGCGCCAGCGGCCCGCGCTGCTGCAGCTGTTGGTCGACGATTACGTCGGCCAATCGCCACGAGTGGGCGACGTTGCTGAAAACCGTGCACCAGGGCTGATCCGCACCGGCGCGGAACGCCGTAACGTCAAACAGCCCGCCGAAAGCCTGGCCGCCGCGAAAGCGATAGATGTCGCTGATCTTCTCAAACGGGATGAAACGCTCTTTGTGATGGTGGCTGTCAAAAACCCGCACGCCGTGCTCGTACAGACGATAAGTCAGCGCCGGACGCAGATAATGCCGCAGCGCCAGCAGCGTACAGCCGAGTAAAATCGTGCCCGCGCCGGCCTGCAACAGCGTGATGACCTGGCTCTCGTCAATGCTGCTCAGCAGCGGCAGCACCAACAGCGCCGCCCCCACACTAAACAGCAGCGCCGCCGCCGCCAGTATGCCCCAGTTGACCTTTGAAAAATCGTGCCGGCTCAGCATTTGCCCTTTATCGATCATAATGCACCTTCCAATCAACGTACGCAGATATGCTGGTGAACCCCGGTGGGCTGCCGATGTAGTGCCCTGAATAATGTTTTGTCGCGGAGCTCATGCCCTTTCTATCCGAGGGACTGTGGTGGCGTATATGGGGTTTTTCCTAAAGGAAGTGGGGCAAAATGGAATTCTAAGAGGTTGATCCAAATATTCTTTTTTTATAATTTCGGAGAGGGTTTATTGCGCTGTGGCCGGTTATGTATTAGCGCCGGAGTTTGACGGCCACGAAGCACCGGCAAGCCTTGGGTTCAGGCCGCATCGTCCGCGTTAACATCTGTTTTCACCCGCCGGGGCGCCCTGTAACATTTAGCGGCGCATAATAGAATGCCTTCACTGCACCGATCGCTAGGTTTTCAGTGGTGTGGCATGTAGAATGCAGCGATTCAGGTGCAAGACGGCCTCACCCATTCACTGTCGCTTTAGGTCCATGCGGGTTTCTATAGGCGAGTAATTCAGAAATACCAAGGCAGAAAAACTTTTATAATGAAGCATATACGAAATTTCTCCATTATTGCCCATATTGACCACGGTAAGTCGACGCTGTCTGACCGCATTATCCAAATCTGCGGTGGCTTGACCGACCGTGAAATGGCTGCGCAGGTGCTCGATTCCATGGATCTGGAGCGTGAGCGCGGCATCACCATCAAGGCGCAGAGCGTGACGCTGGATTATAAAGCGCAGGATGGGCAGACCTATCAGCTTAACTTTATCGACACTCCCGGCCACGTTGACTTCTCCTATGAAGTTTCCCGCTCGCTGGCGGCCTGCGAAGGCGCGCTGCTGGTGGTGGACGCCGGCCAGGGCGTAGAAGCCCAGACGCTGGCCAACTGCTACACCGCGATCGAAATGGATCTGGAAGTGGTGCCGGTGTTGAACAAAATCGACCTGCCGGCCGCCGATCCGGATCGCGCCGCGCAGGAAATCGAAGACATCGTCGGCATCGACGCCACCGATGCCGTGCGCTGCTCGGCCAAAACCGGCGTCGGCGTGCCCGACGTGCTGGAGCGCCTGGTGCGCGACATCCCGCCGCCGCAGGGCGATCCGGATGCGCCGCTGCAGGCGTTGATCATCGACTCCTGGTTCGATAACTACCTGGGCGTCGTGTCTCTGGTGCGCGTTAAGAACGGCACCCTGCGCAAGGGCGACAAGATCAAGGTCATGAGCACCGGTCAGGTGTATAACGCCGATCGTTTGGGCATCTTCACGCCGAAGCAGGTCGATCGCGACGTGCTGAACTGCGGCGAAGTGGGTTGGCTGGTCTGCGCGATCAAAGACATCCTCGGCGCGCCGGTGGGCGATACCCTGACGCAGGCGCGTCAGCCGGCGGATAAAGCGCTGCCGGGCTTCAAGAAAGTGAAGCCGCAGGTGTACGCCGGTCTGTTCCCAATCAGCTCCGACGACTATGAATCTTTCCGTGATGCGCTGGGCAAGTTGAGCCTTAACGACGCTTCCCTGTTCTACGAGCCGGAAAGCTCCACCGCGTTGGGCTTCGGCTTCCGCTGCGGCTTCCTCGGTCTGCTGCACATGGAGATCATTCAGGAGCGTCTGGAGCGTGAATACGATCTGGATCTGATCACCACCGCGCCGACGGTAGTCTACGAAGTGGAAACCACCGGCAAAGAAGTGATCTACGTCGACAGCCCGTCCAAGCTGCCGCCGCTGAACAACATCCAGGAACTGCGCGAGCCGATCGCCGAATGTCACATGCTGATGCCGCAGGAATACCTGGGCAACGTCATCACCCTGTGCGTTGAGAAGCGCGGCGTGCAGACCAACATGGTTTACCACGGCAACCAGGTGGCGTTGACTTATGAAATCCCGATGGCGGAAGTGGTGCTCGACTTCTTCGACCGCCTGAAGTCCACGTCGCGCGGTTATGCGTCGCTGGATTACAACTTCAAGCGCTTCCAGGCCTCCGACATGGTGCGCGTGGACGTGCTGATCAACAACGAGCGCGTGGATGCGCTGGCGCTGATCACCCACCGCGACAACTCGCAGTATCGCGGCCGTGAACTGGTGGAGAAGATGAAAGATCTGATCCCGCGTCAGCAGTTCGACATCGCGATTCAGGCGGCGATCGGCACGCATATCATCGCGCGCTCCACCGTGAAGCAGCTGCGTAAAAACGTGCTGGCGAAATGCTACGGCGGTGACGTCAGCCGTAAGAAAAAGCTGCTGCAGAAACAGAAAGACGGTAAGAAACGCATGAAGCAGGTCGGCAACGTCGAGCTGCCGCAGGAAGCGTTCCTGGCCATTCTGCACGTCGGTAAAGACGGCAAGTAACCGCGACGAGTTCGCGAAACGAGGGAGTTTGCATGGCGAATATGTTTGCCCTGGTCCTGGCGTTGGCCACTCTGGTCACCGGGATCATCTGGTGCTTCGAGCGCTTTAAATGGGCGCCGGCCCGCCGCGCGAAGATCGCGGCGGTCAACGAACAGACCGCGGGCGCCGTCGACGATAAAACGCTGGCGAAAGTGGCGAAGCAGCCTGGCTGGGTAGAGACTGGCGCATCGGTGTTCCCGGTGCTGCTGCTGGTCTTTGTGGTGCGTTCGTTTATTTACGAACCGTTCCAGATCCCGTCCGGATCAATGATGCCGACGCTGTTGATTGGCGATTTCATTCTGGTGGAGAAATATGCCTACGGCATTAAAGATCCGATTACCCAGACGACGCTCATTGAAACCGGCCATCCGAAGCGTGGCGATATTGCGGTATTTAAATATCCGCTGGATCCGAAGCTGGATTATATCAAGCGCGTGATTGGCCTGCCGGGCGACCGTATTACTTACGATCCGGTGAATAAGCGCGTTACGGTGCAGCCGTCCTGCAACAGCGGGCAGTCCTGCGATACCGCGCTGGCCGTGACCTACGCCGATGCGCAGCCGAGCGACTTCGTGCAGCTGTTCAGCCGCAGCGGCATGGGCGAGGCCAGCAACGGCTTCTATCAGATCCCGCTGAACGATAACGTGCCGTCGGGCGGCATTCGCATGCGTGAGCGCCAGGAAAGCCTCGGCAACGTTACGCATCGCATCCTGACCGTGCCGGACGCGCAGGATCGGGTGGGCGCTTACTATCAACAGCCGGGCAAACCGTTGGCGGAGTGGGTGGTGCCGGCCGGGCATTACTTCATGATGGGCGACAACCGTGACAACAGCGCGGACAGCCGTTACTGGGGCTTTGTGCCGGAGAAGAATCTGGTGGGCAAAGCCACGGCCATCTGGATGAGCTTTGAAAAACAGGAAGGCGAGTGGCCTACCGGCGTGCGTTTCAGCCGGATCGGCGGCATTCATTAATCGCTGATTTATTCCCTGTCAATTTCACGCCGCAGCCTACTGCGGCGTGAAAGATTAAGGGGATATAAACACAGCATTATGTTTCCACTCGTTGTAGAATACTTTCTCGAGCGATAAAAGTTGGCTCCTGCTGGGAGCCACTGCAAACGAAACAGCTTTGGATCGGCTTTCGGCGAAGCAGGCCTGTTCCGTGTGCTGCAAGTTTTTGACGCATTCTTGATCTATTGGTAACTCATGAACCCCATCGTAATAAACAGGCTGCAGCGGAAGCTGGGCTACACTTTTCAACAGCAGGAGCTTTTACTGCAGGCTTTGACTCACCGCAGCGCCAGCAGTAAACACAATGAACGTCTTGAGTTTCTGGGTGACTCGATTCTGAGCTTTGTCATCGCCAATGCGCTCTATCACCGTTTTCCTCGCGTAGACGAGGGCGACATGAGCCGCATGCGCGCCACGCTGGTGCGCGGCAACACGCTGGCGGAGATGGCGCGCGAGTTTGACCTGGGCGAATGTCTGCGGCTTGGGCCGGGCGAATTGAAAAGTGGTGGGTTCCGCCGCGAGTCAATCCTGGCGGATACGGTGGAGGCATTGATCGGCGGCGTGTTCCTGGACAGCGACATCCAGACCGTCGAGCGCCTGATTTTGGACTGGTATCGCAGCCGGTTGGACGAAATCAGCCCCGGCGATAAGCAGAAAGACCCGAAAACCCGTTTGCAGGAATTTTTGCAGGGGCGTCATCTGCCGTTGCCTTCTTATTTGGTGGTGCAGGTTCGCGGAGAAGCGCACGACCAGGAGTTTACCATCCACTGCCAGGTGAGTGGTTTGAGCGAGCCCGTGG
>NZ_JVEL01000037.1:0-2138 GCF_001076875.1 Serratia sp. 506_PEND | reverse complement strand
GACGCGCTGGATTTGATCAGCGGTTTGGTCCGCCGCCAGTGCTGAAGCCTGTTACGAGGTGCAGCCGATGAGCCGTTGCTCTACCGTGACGCCGGGCATCATTTGCCGTAAACCGGCAATCAATTCGTCGCCCGCCTCGTGCAGCGCCGCCAACGGCATCGCCGGCAGGCTCTCCAGGATGAACCACATCCGCTCGGCCTCGGCGCTCAACCGGGTTCTGACCCCCTGGCGCCAATTCCAGCGGCGGCAGGTCACGCCGCGATCGTCGCGCCAAACCACCTCCCCCGCCTCCGGCGATTCATGGATCAGCGCCCCCTCTTTGACGGTATCAAACAGTTCGCTGCCATCCGCGACGATCAGCCGCGGCTCGCCGACATAGGCCGCGATATTCTCGCCCCCCACCGGCACGGCATAACGAATGCTGACGGCGTTATAGAGATCGACGACCGGATCGATGCTGGGCATCGTGCCGTCGCGCAGCGCGCGCTTGCGCAGGGCGTCGGCGGAACAGGGCGTACGCTTGGGTTTGGCGCCAAACTGCATGAACACCTCGCGCCAGGCCGTGAGATGCGCCTCTGCCCAGGGTGCGTCTTCCTCGCCGAGGGCGCGACAGGCTTGCGCCAACGCCAATGCCCCCACGTCCGGATGGGTTATGGGAGCCGCAACCGCGGTAATGCTTAACGCCCGGAAACCGGGTGCCAGCGCAGCGACGGCCGGATCGATTGACGGATCGACTAAAATCATTGAATAATCCTATATTGACCATTTTATTTCATAATATTGACCGATGAACGCCAAAGTCAACAGACCGACCGAGTTCGGCGCCGACGTGCAAACCGTCAGCGAAGCGGTGTCGCACCGCATCAAGCAACAAAGAAAAAGCCAAAAGCTATCGCTGGATGAACTGTCGCGCCGGGCGGGCGTCAGCAAAGGCATGCTGGTGGAGATCGAGAAAGGCGCCGCCAATCCCAGCATCGCCATCCTGTGCAAGCTCGCGGCGGCGCTGGGTCTGTCGGTGGCGGACATCGTCAACGTCACCCGCGCGCCCGCCGCCTTCCTGATTGAAAGCCAAGATATTCCCACGCTGTGGCATGGCGATCGCGGCGGCTCGGCCCGTTTGCTCGCGGGCACCCAAGGCCCGAACATGATAGAACTGTGGCGGTGGGAAATGGCGCCGGGGGAGGCCTATGCATCGGGCGGCCACCCGACGGGCACCTTCGAGCTGCTGCACGTTGAGCAAGGCGTCTTGAGCCTGGCCGTCGAACAGACCGAGCTCATGATTGCGCCGGGCTGTTCGGCAGTCGCCAAAACGGACGGCCCGCACCGGTACGCCAACGAAGGCGAAGACACGCTGATTTTCACCATGACGGTCGCCGAATTGCACGCCTGAACGGCGGCCCTGACCTGAACGCTTGCACAGGAGAAGAACCATCATGACAACCCCTGCCCCACGGGAGTGGCGGCGTGCGGACTATCTCGTCAGCACCGATCCCGTTCTGCTGGATCTCGATGCCATCCACGCTTTTCTGACCCGTTCGTCATGGGCGGAGGGAATCGATAAAGAGACCGTCCGCCAGTCGCTCGCCCACAGCCTGTGCTTCGGTTTGTATCACGAGGCCAGGCAGATCGGTTTCGCCCGGCTGGTCACCGATTACGCCACTTTCGGCTATCTGTGCGACGTGTACGTGCTGGAAACGTACCAAAAGAGCGGGCTGGGCCTATGGCTGGCAGAATGCTGTCAGGCCCATCCGCTGATGGCGACGCTGCGGCGAGTCATGCTGGTCACCAGCACCGCCCCCTGGCTCTACGAAAAAGTGGGCTATAGCGCCATCAACCGCCCCGACTTTGTCTGGCAGATCGCCCGGCCGGACATTTACCGACGGTAGCGCTATTTCAGCGCCTGCTCGGCCAACAGCCCGAGGGCGATCACGATCATCGCCGCGCCGGAGATGCGCCCCACCACCTTCGCGGCCTGCGGGCGAGTGCGCAGCACCGACTGCGAACCAAACCCCACCAGCAGATACACCAGGCCGCAGCTGATCAAATGCACGACGCCCAACGCCAGCATCTGCATCGGCACCGACCATTCGGCTCGGGCGTCGGTAAACTGCGGCAGCAGCGCCAGAAACAGCAGAAAC
>NZ_JVEL01000036.1:0-52527 GCF_001076875.1 Serratia sp. 506_PEND | reverse complement strand
GCCCAGCGCCTGGAATTTCTGCTGCGTGCCCTGCGGCTGGCCATCCGGCCCAGGCTGTTCACCGCCCTGACACATCGGCGAGCCCTGGAACGGCGAACCGTCCTGGCAGAACGGCGAATCTTCACCGAAGAACTGTTGGAACTGCTGCGGCATGCGCGGCGTGTTGACCGTGGTGCTGCCCTCAACGTTAATGCTCACCACGGAAGGCATCACCTTTTCCAGCATCGGCGCCAGGCTCGGCAGCTGTTGGGTGGAGGAAGAGGCGGTTTCAGCGGCGCTGGCCGTCACCGGGCCCATCGCCATGCCGATGCTGAATGCCAATGCGCTCAGAACTAATGCGGTTTTTTTCATCTGTGTGTCTCTTATAAAGTCGTTCAAAAAAGAATGGCCGTCTTGCGTGCTTATTCAGAGTTAATTAATAGCCTGAAGTTCCGGCACAGATGATTGGCAATAGTAAACAAATATTGTCCGTCTTTACAAAAATCAAGACAGCCAACCGGTTGGAATTGCTGATAATTATTCCTCAGCTTAATTATTCCGCCGCCATTAATCGACGATATTCATCATAGGCATAAAGGTCGGTCATTCCGCTGATATAGTCCTGCAATAAACGCGCGCGGAAATAATATTCCCGAATGGCTTGCTGCTCCGGCGATAAATGCTGCAGCCCTTCTACCGCCTCCGCATACGCCAGCCGATGCTTGGTGGACAGCTTGTGGAACAGACGCGTTTCGATCGGGTACGCGCGGTGGCTGTCCTCACGCACCAGCAGGGTGAAGTCCGCCAGCGACATCGCCAACAGCGGGCTGTAAATGTCCAGCAGGCCGCTGATCACCCGGTAACCTTGCAGCTCGAGCTGCTCGACCTCCGGGTGGTTGAACACGTGCTTGAACGCCACATTTTTAAATATTTTCAGCAGCCGGTAGGCCGGGCTGGAATCCTCCAGCAGCGCCTGATTGAAGCTGCCCTGATAAACCGCGTCCAGATTGTCGATAAAGCGCTGCGCCGCGTGCGGCACCAGCCGCGCCACGGTAAACACCCGCAGATACATGAAGAACTGATCTTCCGCGCTGCGCCGCGCGCCGCCGCGATCGATCTTGCGAAACGCGCTGGCGACGGTCTTGTCGAACAGATCGCCCGGCGCCACCTCGCCCCATTCCTGAATCAGGTGCTGATACAGCTGCTCGACGGTGAAAATGCTCTTCTCCACCGCGTCTTCCAGATCGGCCACGCAGTACGAGATATCGTCGGCGGCCTCCATAATGTAGGTCAGCGGGAAACGATCGAACTCGCCCATATGCAGCTCACGCCGCAGCCGATCGACGAAGGCTTCTTCCGCCAGATAGTAGCCGGGCTTTTTCATCAGGTAACTGTGGCTGGCGGGGATGTCGCTCGCCCAGTAGGCCGGGCGGGTGTATTTCAAAATGCAGCCGACCTGCGCGTAGGTCAGGTTGAGCTTGAGCAGGCTGTACACCATGCGGATCGCCTGGGCGTTGCCCTCGAAGTGGCTGAGATCCTGACGGATCCGGCTGCGCAGCCGGTTCAGATCGCTCTCCCCTTCATGCAGGCGCAGCGTCGCCACCTGGCAGCGATCGTGGCTGCCCGGCTCGCTGCCGCAGCTGGCGGGATCGAGCCGCTGGGCGAACCAGTCATTGATCGCCGATTCGCCGAAATGACCGAACGGCGGATTGCCGATGTCGTGCATCAGGCAGGCCATTTCCACGATGCTTTCAAACGGATCGAGCAGCCGGGTCAGGCCGAGTTCGTCGATCTTCCCCGCCTGTTTGAAGCGGTTGAGGATCTCTTTGGCGATATGGCGCCCGACCTGCTGCACCTCCATCGAGTGCGTCAGGCGGCTGCGCACCGCCGCGTTGCGCTCCAGCGGAAACACCTGGGTTTTTTGCTGCAGACGGCGAATGGCGGCCGAGTTGACGATGCGCCCGCGATCGCTCTCGAACTGCCGCACGATGTCGTACTCTTCCTCAGCCTCGATCGGTTTGCTGAAAGGCCGTTGGAAGCTGATTTTTTGCTTGAAGTCGATCCCGGACATCTGTTTCTCCGCCGTTGCGCCCTGCCCCCGTGATAACAATTCCCGGCAGCGGATGCAACGCATTATCTCTGATACACAGCCATGATAGACTATGCCGCAATTCTCACGGCCAATCAGCGAGTGTTATTTATGAAAGTAGGCATCATCGGCGCAATGGAGCAGGAAGTCACCCTGCTGCGCGATCAAATCGAAAACCGTCAAACCATCCAGCGCGCGGGCTGCGAAATCTACACCGGCCAGATCGGCGGCGTTGACGTGGCCCTGCTGAAATCCGGCATCGGCAAAGTCTCTGCGGCCATGGGCACCACCCTGTTGCTGGAGCACTGCAGCCCCGACGTGGTGATCAATACCGGCTCCGCCGGCGGCCTGGCCAGCACGCTGCGCGTGGGCGACATCGTGGTGTCGGAAGAAGTGCGCTACCACGACGCCGACGTCACCGCCTTCGGCTACGAGCCGGGCCAAATGGCCGGCTGCCCGGCGGCGTTCGTCGCCGATGATGCGCTGATCGCGCTGGCGGAAAGCTGCATCAAACAGCTGGATCTGCACGCGGTGCGTGGCCTGATCTGCAGCGGTGACGCCTTCATCAACGGCGCCGAGCCGCTGGCGCGCATCCGCGCCACCTTCCCGCGCGTCGCCGCCGTGGAAATGGAAGCCGCGGCGATCGCCCACGTCTGCCATCTGTTCGGCACGCCGTTCGTGGTGGTGCGCGCCATTTCCGACGTCGCCGACAGCGAATCGCACATGAGCTTTGACGAGTTCCTGGTGGTAGCGGCCAAGCAGTCCACGCTGATGGTCAACGCCATGCTGCAAACCCTGGCCAAGCGCGGTTGATGTGAGACTGCGCTTCACCTCGATGCTCTGTCTGTTGGCGCTCTGGCTGGCCCCGCCGGTCGGCGCCGCCCAGCGGGTGATTAGCCTGGCGCCCAACGCCACCGAACTCGCCTATGCCGCCGGCATGGGCGATGTGCTGGTGGCGGCGAGCGCCTATTCCGATTACCCGCCGCAGGCCGCCAGGCTGGAGCAGGTAGCCTCCTGGCAGGGCATCAATCTGGAGCGGGTGCTGGCGCTCAAGCCGGATCTGATCCTCGCCTGGCGCGGCGGTAATCCACAACGCGCGTTGGATCAGCTCGCCGCGTTCGGCATCCCGATCTTCTATGCGGACGCCGACAATCTCGAAGGGATCGCCGGCTTGCTGGATAAGCTGGCGCGCTATAGCCCGCACCCGGAGCAGGCGCATCAGGCGGCGGACGGCCTTCGCCGCCAGTTCGCCGCTCTCAAGCAACAGTACGCCGCTAACTCGCCACGGCGCGTGCTGCTGCAGTTCGGCACCCAGCCGCTGTTCACCAGCTCCGGCGCCACATTGCAAAGCCAGGTGCTGGCGCTGTGCGGCGGGCAGAACGTCTTCGCCGACAGCCGCACCCCTTGGCCGCAGATCAGCCGCGAGCAGGTGCTGGCGCGTCAGCCGCAGGCCATCGTCATCACCGGCGGCGAGAAAGAGGCCGCCAATGTGAAAGCCTTCTGGGCGCCGCAGCTGCAGGTGCCGGTGATCGCGCTGAACGAAGACTGGTTCAATCGCGGCGGGCCGCGCATCCTGTTGGCGGCGCAGCAGCTGTGCCGCCAGCTGGCGGAGATCCGCTGATGCTGGTGTTCTGGTTGGATATTCTCGGCACGGCGGTGTTCGCCGTCTCCGGCGTGCTATTGGCCGGCAAGCTGCGCATGGATCCATTCGGCGTGCTGGTATTGGGCGTGGTCACCGCGGTCGGCGGCGGCACCATCCGCGACATGGCGCTGGCCAACGGCCCGGTATTTTGGGTCAAGGATCCCACCGATCTGGTTGTGGCGATGATCACCTGCGTCTTGACGCTGCTGCTGGTGCGCCAGCCGCGCCGCCTGCCGAAGTGGGTGCTGCCGGTGCTGGACGCCGTCGGGCTGGCGGTGTTCGTCGGCATCGGCGTCAACAAGGCCTTCGCGGCCGGCACCGGCCCGCTGGTGGCGATCTGCATGGGGGTGATCACCGGCGTCGGCGGCGGCATTATCCGCGACGTGCTGGCGCGCGAGATCCCGATGATCCTGCGCACCGAAATTTACGCCACCGCCTGCATCATCGGCGGCATCGTGCACGCTACGGCGTTCTACACCTTCAACATGCCGCTGCAACAGGCCATGATGCTGGGCATGCTCATCACCCTGACCATTCGGCTGGCGGCCATTCGCTGGCATCTCAAGCTGCCCGCCTTTATTCTCGAACGCTGAGCAGCCGCGCATCACTCGCGGCCGTCCGGCGCAGGAGAACGGCACGGAAGTGATCCTCGTGGAAGGGTAGGCATAAAAAAACCCGCCGGCCGTAAGGCGAGCGGGTTGATGTTCTGACAGGCAAACTCAAATGCTGAACGACGAACCGCAACCGCAGGTGGTTTTGGCATTCGGGTTGGTCACCACAAAGCGCGATCCTTCCAGCCCTTCGGTGTAGTCCACCGAACCGCCGACCAGATACTGCAGGCTCATTGGATCGACCACCAGCGCCACGCCCTGCTTCTCGATGGTCATGTCGCCATCGTTGACCTTGTCGTCAAAAGTGAAGCCGTACTGGAATCCGCTGCAGCCGCCGCCGGTAATGTAAACCCGCAACTTCAGGTTCGGATTTTCTTCGTCAGCAATCAGGTACTTGACCTTGTTTGCTGCTGCCTCGGTAAATTGCAGGGGCAGTGCCGTTTGATCACTCATACTCTTTACTCCCAACATTGTTCAGCATCAGATCGCGACTATGGCTGCCTGATTAATATTAACGATTATCCGATACCTGAGTGTTGCGTTCAAGTATTCACCGCATTTGTTGTATTTTCTTTACTTGTTTTCTCCGCCGCTTCCCGCGCCAGCTGCGCCTCCTGCTTTTGCAGCGTGCGCGCCAGGATCGACGAATACAGCGGCTTGCCGCCGAGCAGCTGCGCCACCACCGTAGCGCCGAGGCAGGTGATGATCATCGGTAAAATCAGCTGGTAGTTGTCGGTCATTTCCAGCACCAACACGATGCCGGTCAGCGGGGCGCGCACCGTGGCGGCGAACAGCGCCCCCATGCCGGCGATGGCGAAGGTGCCCGCCTCGATGCCGTACTGCGGGAACAAATGCGCCCCCGCCAGCCCGAAGGCGGTGCCGAACAGCGTGCCCAGCGCCAGCATCGGCGCAAAGATGCCGCCCGGCGCGCCGGAACCGAAGCACAGCAACGTGGTGAATATTCGGGTAATGAAAATGAACATCAACATGCCGACGCTGTAATTGCCCGCCGCGGCGATCGGGATCAGCCCAAAGCCGCCGCCCGCCGCCTCCGGCTGGATCAGCCCCAGAATGCCGCACACGCCGCCGAGCAGCCCGCCCATCAGCAAGACATTGCGCATTCTGCCGCCGTGCAGGCGCGCGAACATGTCTTGGGTGCGGAAGATCAGCGCGTTGAACCCCACGCCCACCGCGCCGAAGATTGCCCCCAACACCAGATAGAGCCACAGGGTATTGATGGGCGCCGAAGAAAGTTTGTCGACCGCGATCACCGCCCCCTGGCCGTTAAACAGCTGGAACACCACGCTCGACATGATAACGCCGATAAACACCGCTTTAATCGAGATCAGGTTGTAGCGGAACTGCGGCCGCATCTCTTCGATGATGAACAAGATGCCGGCCAGCGGCGCGTTGAACGCGGCGGACAACCCGGCGGCGGCCCCGGTCGCCAGCAACGTATGACGCGCCTCGGCGCCGCGAATGCGCAGCGCGTCCAATACCATGCGCCCGACGTTGCCGCCCATTTGCACCGTGGGCCCTTCGCGCCCCAGCACCATGCCCGCCCCCAGCGTGCCCATACCGCCGATGAATTTTACCGGGATCACGCGCCACCAGCGTACCGGCCGCAGCTCTTCCAGCGCGCCTTCGATTTCCGGAATGCCCGAGCCGCCCGCCTCAGGCGCAAAGCGCCGCACCAGGTAATAGCCCAGCGCCGCCAGCGCGGCGGACAGGATAAACGCCAGGGGCCACACCAGAAGCCAGGAGTCGGCGACCTGCGCCAGCGAAGCCAACCGCTGCTGCTGCACCCACTCCACCGCTTTATCGAAGGCCACGCCGAGCAAACCGGCCAGCGCCCCCACCAGCGCGGCCATCACCAGGATCGCCACCGGGGTTTTATCGCGGCGAATAAACTGTCGCACCGCATCGCTGCGGCGCAGACGCGGGCTCAATGTCCCGACTGGCTGTGATTGTGATTCTGTCATCGCGAGTGATTCGTCAGGTAATTTGTAATACAAATAGGCAGGGCGATAATTCTACCCCAACCTGGCGGCGGACGCTGCCGTTAATGGTATCTGACTGTGATCGTTTCATAACGCGGCGCTCTCCTCTAGAATAGCGCGGTCAAATCATTCAAAAGAGAATCCAGGAGCCGATTTATGAGCCTACACAGCAAGTCCGAAAGTCTGTACGCCCAGGCGCAACAGTTGATCCCCGGCGGGGTAAACTCTCCGGTGCGTGCATTCACCGGCGTGGGCGGTGTGCCGCTGTTTATCGAGCGGGCAGACGGGGCTTACCTGTTCGATGCCGACGGCAAGGCCTATATCGACTATGTCGGTTCCTGGGGGCCGATGGTGCTGGGACATAACCACCCGGCGATCCGCGACGCGGTGATCGAAGCGGCGCAGCGCGGCCTGAGCTTCGGCGCGCCGACCGAGATGGAAGTCAAAATTGCGCAGTTGGTCACCGAGCTGGTGCCGACGATGGATATGGTGCGCATGGTGAACTCGGGCACCGAAGCCACCATGAGCGCCATCCGCCTGGCGCGCGGCTACACCAACCGCGATAAAATCATCAAGTTCGAAGGCTGCTATCACGGCCACGCCGACTGCCTGCTGGTGAAAGCCGGCTCCGGCGCGCTGACCCTCGGCCAGCCGAACTCACCGGGCGTGCCGGCCGACTTCGCCAAGCACACTCTGACCTGCACCTATAACGATCTGGATTCGGTGCGCGCCGCCTTCGAACAGTACCCGTCCGAGATCGCCTGTATTATCGTCGAGCCGGTCGCCGGCAACATGAACTGCGTGCCGCCGCTGCCGGAATTCCTGCCGGGCCTGCGCGCCCTGTGCGACAAGTACGGCGCGCTCTTGATCATCGACGAAGTGATGACCGGCTTCCGCGTCGCGCTGGCCGGCGCGCAATCCTATTACGGCGTCGAGCCGGATCTGACCTGCCTCGGCAAAATCATCGGCGGCGGCATGCCGGTGGGCGCCTTCGGCGGCCGTCGCGAGGTGATGGACGCGCTGGCGCCCACCGGCCCGGTCTACCAGGCCGGCACCCTGTCCGGCAACCCGATCGCCATGGCGGCGGGCTACGCTTGTTTGACCGAAGTCTCACAGGTAGGCGTGCACCAGACGCTGACCGAACTGACCGAGATGCTGGCCGCTGGCCTGCTGCACGCGGCGCAGGAGGAGAATATTCCGCTGGTGGTCAACAACGTTGGTGGCATGTTCGGCCTGTTCTTCACCGACGCGCCGGCGGTCACCTGCTACCAGGACGTGATGCAGTGCGACGTGGAACGCTTCAAGCGTTTCTTCCACCTGATGCTGGAAGAAGGGGTGTATCTTGCGCCGTCCGCCTTCGAAGCGGGCTTCATGTCCGTGGCGCACAGCAAGGAAGACATCCAGCGCACCATCGACGCCGCGCGTCGCTGCTTCGCCAAGCTGTAATCCCGGCCGAATGGCCAAACAAAACGGGCGCCTCGGCGCCCGTTTTGTTTTTCTCAGCGGCTTAAAGCAGCGTGCCGTAAATGGTCAACAGCGCCACCACCACCACGATGATCATCGTCACCTTGCGCGCCAGCGTCACCGCCGCCCGCGGCGTTTGCACCGGATCCATATGCGGATCGCGCGCCAGCGAGAACTGGGCCAGCCGCGTCAGCACCTGATACGACGACGAATGCCGATCCCCCAGCGAGGCGAACCAGGCCGGCAACGCGCGTTCGCCGTGGCCGAACAGCGCATAGGCCACCCCGGCCAAACGCACCGGGATCCAGTCCAGCCAGTTCAACAGGTGATCGATGCCCGATTGCGAACGCTCCAGCGGCGTATTGTGGCGCGCCAGCCAGGTTTGATAGGCGCGCAGGAAGGCATACCCCGCCAACGCGATCGGCCCGTACGGCCCAAAGACCACGAACCAGAACAGCGGCGCCAGGTAATAACGGAAGTTAATCCACAGCAGCGCGTTTTGCAGCTCGCGCAGGCGCAGCTCTTCGCTGCAGTCCACCGGCAAGCCGTGGATCAACGCCAGCTCTTCCGCCATCTGATCGCTGGCGTGGATATCCCCCTGCCGCGCCGCTTTCAGGTAGGCGCGGTAGTGTTTGCGCTTGATGCCGGCGCCGACACACAGCAGATCGATGACGATCCACAGCAGCAGCGTCACTACGCCGAAGAACAGCCCGTGCGACAGCCACAGAACGCCCCAGACGATCACCATCCAGGCGGCGGTCATCGCCAGTGTCTGCGCCAGCGAAACCCGATGCAGCCGCTGAAATACCACTTCGAGGCGATGATCCAGCTGCCAGTGCTCTCCCAGCTTGAACAGGCGTTCCCAGGCCAAAACCAGCAACAGCGTAAACAGCGTCATTAGCGATTCCTCTCCCTTTTTCTTGTCTCAAGCATAGCGTCGGCGGGCGCGCCGCGTTGTTCCAGAGATGCCAGATAGCGATCCCAATCGAACGCCGGCCCGGGATCGGTCTTGCGGCCGGGGGCGATATCGCAATGCCCGGCGATATGGGCCGCCAGCGGTGGATAATGTTCGGCCAGCAGCACGGTGACCGCCTGCAGCGTGCGATATTGCGCCTCGGTGTAGGGCAACTGGTCAGTCCCTTCCAGCTCGATGCCGATGGAGAAATCATTGCACCGATCGCGCCCCTGATACAGGGAAACGCCCGCGTGCCAGGCGCGTTGGTCGAAGGGCACATACTGCACGATCTCTCCGCCGCGGCGAATCAGGCAATGCGCCGACACCCGCAGCTGATGGATATCGGCGAAATAAGGGTGCTGCGCAGGGTCGAGCGTGCCGGTGAACAGCTGGTCGATATAGGGGCCACCGAATTCGCCGGGCGGCAAGCTGATGTTGTGGATGACCAACAGCGAGGGCGGCTCGTCATCCGGGCGCCGATCGCAGTGCGGCGAGAGCACTCGCGTCACCCCGACAATCCAGCCATTTTCCAACTGCATCAGACACCTCTCTGCGGTGGTACTTATTCCTGCAACAGAGTAGCATGTTCCCCTACGATCTAACCGTCCATTTCGGAGTTTTCCATGCCGACACGCCGCTACAGTGCCGACAGTCGCCGCACCGAGTTTCTTGAACGAATTGAAAGTGATATTCCCTATGCCGTCGCCCAGGCGCTGCGCGAAGACCTGGGGGGGGAAGTCGACGCCGGGCGCGATATTACCGCGCAATTGTTACCGGCAGACAAACAGGCCGAAGCCACCGTCATCACCCGCGAAGCCGGCGTGTTCTGTGGCCGCCGCTGGCTGAACGAAGTCTTTATTCAGTTGGGCAATCAGGTGCAGGTGGAGTGGCTGGTGGCGGACGGCGACCGTTTGACGCCGAACCAACCGCTCTGCCGGCTGCGCGGCCCGGCGCGGGTGATGCTGACCGGCGAGCGCACCGCGCTGAACTTCGTGCAGACGCTCTCCGGCGTGGCGACCGAGGTCAGCCGCTACGTGGCCCTGCTGGAAGGGACCCGGACTCGCCTGCTCGATACCCGCAAAACCTTGCCCGGCCTGCGCACCGCGCTGAAATACGCCGTGCTGTGCGGGGGCGGGAGCAACCACCGGCTGGGGCTGTCCGATGCCTTCCTGATCAAGGAAAACCACATCATCGCCTCCGGCTCGATCAAAAACGCGGTGGAAAAAGCCTTCTGGCTGCACGCCGACGTGCCGGTGGAAGTGGAAGTCGAATCGCTCGATGAACTGCAGCAGGCGCTGGATGCCGGCGCCGACATCATCATGCTGGACAACTTCAGCGTCGAGATGATGCGTCAGGCGGTCGCCCAAACCCAGGGCCGCGCCCAGCTGGAAGTGTCCGGCAACGTCACCAGTGAGACGCTGCGCACCTTCGCCGACACCGGCGTGGATTACATTTCGGTCGGCGCGCTGACCAAGCACATCACTGCACTCGATCTGTCGATGCGCTTCAAATGATCCCCTCGCCCCCGGCCGCCGCCGGGGGCGTCACCGTAAAATTGCGAACCCCCTCTCACCGTTTTTTTCATCGCTGCAAACCACATCATTACTGATGGAGGCGCGCCGAGAAACGCACAAAAGCCCCTCGCCGTGCCCCCGAGCAAGCCGCTACCGTTGTCTTCCACCCCCAATGGAGGAAACAACGCATGGAAACGCAACGCGGCTTTACCCTGATAGAACTGATGGTGGTGATCGCCATCATCGCCATCCTCAGCGCCATCGGCATTCCCGCCTACCAGCGCTACATCCAGAAAGCGGCGATGACCGACATGCTGCAAACCATGGCGCCGTATAAAATGGCGGTCGAGCTGTGCGTGCTGGACGAAGGCACGCCCGCCGGCTGCAAGGCCGGCAGCAAAGGCATTCCCACCGGCGGCACGTCGCGCTATGTCAGCGGGGTGAAAGTCGTCAAAGGCGTGATCACGCTGACCGGCAGCCAAACGCTGCAGGGCCTGGCGGTGGCATTAACCCCCAAGTCGAACGCCGATGGACTGACCCGCTGGACCCGGCTGTGCAGCAGCGAAAACGCGACGCTGGTTGAGGTGTGCCAGGAAGTCTTCCGCTTCGACAACGCGGCGGAGTAACGGCGATGAATGCGCAAATCAGCGAAGAGGTTCACGCCCTGTGCCGGCGCTATCAGGCGCTGGCGCTGAGCGAAGACCCGACCACCCTGACGGTCGCGCTCAGCGAAGAAGCGCCGCAGGGGCTGCTGGCGGCGCTGCGTTTCGCCACCGGCAAGCGCATCCATTTGGAACAATGGCCGGCGGCCAGGCTGGAGATGGCGCTGAACCAGCACCACGAGCCGCTCCCGGCGCCATTGACGGCCGAAGAGGACACGACCGACATCGCCTACCCCGACGACGGCGATGCGCCGGTGGTACAGTTCATCAACCAGACGCTGCGCCTGGCCATTCAGCGCCGCGCCTCGGACATCCACTTCGAGCCCTTTCGGCAGCATTTTCGCATTCGCCTGCGCATCGACGGCGTGCTGCAAACCCTCGCCTCACCGCCGCCGCAGCTGACCGCGCGCCTCATAGCCCGGCTGAAGATCCTCGGCCAGTTGGATATCGCCGAGCGCCGTCAGCCTCAGGACGGGCAGCTCAGCCTGACGCTGGACAGCGCGCGCTATGCCATGCGTATCGCCACCCTGCCGACGTTGCACGGCGAAAAGGTGGTGCTGCGCGTTCAGCAGGGCGAGCAGCAAGAGCTGCCGCTGGATCAACTGGGCATGAGCCGGACGGATCTGGCGCGCTACGCGGCGGCGTTAACCTGCCCGCAAGGTTTGATCCTGGTGACCGGCCCGACCGGCAGCGGCAAGACGGTAACGCTGTACAGCGGTATGCGCCAGTTGAACGATGCGCAAAGCAACCTGTGCAGCGTCGAGGATCCGGTCGAGATCCCGCTGTTCGGCATTAATCAGACCCAGATCAACGCCAAAACCGAGCTGAACTTCGCCCGAGTGCTGCGCGCCCTGCTGCGCCAGGATCCGGACGTCATCATGATCGGCGAGATCCGCGATGCGGAAACCGCCGAGATCGCGGTCAAGGCCGCGCAAACCGGCCACTTGGTGCTGTCGACGCTGCATACCAACTCCACCGGCGAGACCCTGACGCGGCTGATGCACATGGGTATCCCCGGCTACCTGCTCGCCGGCTGCCTGAAGCTGGTCGTCGCCCAGCGGCTGGTGCGCAGGCTGTGTCGCCACTGCCGCTACCCGCACAGCCAGCCGACGCATTTTCCCACCGCGATCTGGCCGGAACCGCTGACCGCCTGGCGTGCCGACGGCTGCGAGCACTGCTTCGGCGGCTACTATGGGCGCATCGGCGTGTATGAACTGTTGGCCATTACGCCGGAAATTCAGGCAGCATTGCTGGCGAACGCCGCTCCCAGTCTGCTGGCGGATATCGCCCGCGAACAGGGGCAGCTTTCGCTGCTGCAGGCGGGTCTGGCACTGGCCGCCGAAGGCACGACCTCGCTGGAAGAACTGTACCGCGTCATCGACGTCGTCCGGCTCGGCGTAACCACGCCATGAAAGCGCGCCGGTTGTTTCTGTGGCAGGCCTTCGACGCTCAGGGCGCCTTACGCCGCGGCGAACTGATGAGCGATGAAAAACGGCAGGTGAGCAGGTTGCTGATCGAACAAGGCCTGCAACCTTGGCGGATCGGGCACGGCAAACGCGTCACGCCCGGCCAATGGCGCGGAGAACCCTTAATCCACTTCACCCGCCAGCTCGCTACCTTGTTGCAGGCCGGGCTGCCGCTGGTCAATACGCTGCAGCTTCTGGCGGCAGAGCACCCTTCGGCAGCCTGGCGTTGCCTGTTGCGCCTGTTGGCAGAACAGGTGCGCGAAGGGCAGCCGCTCTCCGAAAGCCTTGCCGCGCAACCAGGCGTTTTTCCACCGATCTATCGCCAACTGATCGCCATCGGCGAACTGACCGGCAACCTCGATCGCTGCTGCCTGCAGTTGGCGCAACAGCAGGAGGCTCAGCACCTGCTACGCCGCAAAGTGACCAAAGCGCTGCGGTATCCCCTTTTCATCTGTGCGGTGGCGCTGCTGGTCAGCGTGCTGATGCTGGTGATGGTGCTGCCGGAATTTGCCAAGGTTTATCAGTCGTTCGATGCGCCGCTGCCCTGGTTTACCCAAGGGTTATTGGGGCTGTCCGCGCTGCTGATCGCCGTTGGCCCCTATTTGGCGCTGCTGCTCGGCGCGTCGCTGTTCGGCTACTTCCGCTGGTTGCATCCGCGCCCTCCGTGGCGCCAACGCGAACAGGCCGCCTTGCTGCGCCTGCCGCTGATTGCCCGGCTGGTGAACGGCGGCGCGCTGAGCCAAACGTTTCGTATCCTGACCATGACCCAACGCGCGGGGCTGACGCTGGTGGAAGGCTTGAACGCGGCGGCGCTGGCGGCGGATCATCTGCTGTACCGGCAGGCGCTGGAGCAGGTGCAACGGCAGATCGCCGAAGGCGAAGCGTTTCATCAGGCCCTGGGTCTGCAACCGCTGTTTCCGCCACTGTGCCGGCAGCTGGTGCGGGTGGGCGAGGAGTCCGGTTCGCTGGACGCCTTGCTGGATAAGTTGGCGCAGTGGTATGAACGGCAGACGCACGAGCTGGCCGATACGCTGGCGCAAACGCTGGAGCCGCTGCTGATGCTGGTGGTGGGCGGGATTGTCGGCGCTTTGGTGATCGCCATGTATCTGCCTATCTTTCAACTGGGCAGCGTGCTGGGATAAAGAAGAGGATAGCGGGCGCCGCGGTGCGCGGCGCCCGAATGCAAGCTGCGGCTTATTTGCTGCCGAAGACGCGGTTTTCCTGCTCCGCCACGCGGATAAAGGTGGTGCGCTTGGTCAGCTCTTTCAGACGCTCGGCGCCGACGTAGGTGCAGGCGGAACGCAGGCCGCCGAGGATATCGCGCACGGTAAACTCCACCTCGCCCCGCAGCGGCAGCTTGACGGTTTTCCCTTCGGCCGCGCGATACTCCGCTACGCCACCGACGTGGCGCTTCATCGCCGACTCGGAGCTCATGCCGTAGAACAGCATGAACTTCTCGCCGTTCTCTTCCACCACGGTGCCTTCGCACTCGTCGTGGCCGGCCAGCATGCCGCCCAGCATCACGAAGTCCGCGCCGCCGCCGAAGGCTTTGGCGACATCGCCCGGCACCGAGCAGCCGCCGTCGCTGACGATTTGGCCGCCCAACCCATGGGCCGCGTCGGCGCATTCGATCACCGCCGACAGCTGCGGGTAGCCCACGCCGGTCTTCACGCGGGTGGTGCATACCGACCCCGGGCCGATGCCGACTTTAACGATGTCGGCGCCGGAGAGGATCAACTCTTCCACCATCTCGCCGGTGACCACGTTACCTGCGCAGATGACGTGATCCGGGCAGGCTTCGCGCGCTTTCTGCAGGAAGGCGACAAAGTGTTCAGAGTAGCCGTTGGCCACGTCGATACAGATGAATTTCAGCGCCGGAGACAGGGCCAGGATCTGCTGCATTTTGGCGAAGTCGGCTTCGGAGGTGCCGGTGGAGACCATCACGTGGCGCAGCACCGATTCCGGCATGCGCTGCACGAAGTCAGCCCATTGCTCGACGCTGTAATGTTTGTGTACGGCGGTGAGAACGTCGAAAGAAGCCAGGGCCTCGGCCATGCGGAAGGTGCCCACCGTGTCCATGTTGGCCGCGATAATCGGCACGCCGGACCAGCTGCAACCTGAATGCTTGAAGGCAAACTGACGTTCCAGTTCAACCTCGGAGCGGCTTTTCAGCGTGGAGCGCTTAGGGCGGATCAACACGTCTTTAAAGCCCAACTTCAAATCTTCTTCAATACGCATGACTTATGATTTCCTGGTTAATGGCGACGGATCGCAAGGAGGATATTCGAACCTCTGCCCGACGGCTTTCCAGTGGCGCAAAAAGACGGCGGCGAGATTAATGCCAGTTCCAGTGACGTTATAATACGCGCTAATAATCGCCGAACAAGACTGCGAATTCGCCTTTATTTACGCTACAATCCGACAAATTTACCTGCATAATCGCAGTGTGATTGCCCGCTCATTTTTGCCGTGCCGCTGCGTTTTTTCTCGCCACCCGATCGGTGCCGATGCGCAAGCGCCGCCTGCCGACTTGCACTTCTGCGCGATCGCTTTATGATTCGACTATTATTTTTTTATGAACATCGGATGCACCTAACACCATGGCCTACATTGTTGCGTTGACCGGGGGCATAGGCAGCGGCAAGACGACCGTCGCGAACGCCTTTGCGCGCCACGGCGCAACCCTTGTCGACGCCGACGTGATCGCCCGTCAGGTCGTCGAGCCGGGCACCCCTGCCTTGGCCGCGATCGCCGAACGATTTGGTAATGAAATGTTGCTGCCGGACGGCGCGTTGAACCGCGCTGCGCTGCGTCAGCGCATCTTCAGCCATCCCGATGACAAAACCTGGCTGAACCAGCTGCTGCACCCGCTGATACACCGTGAAACCCAGCGCCAACTGGCGCAGGCCACCAGCCCGTACGCGCTATGGGTGGTGCCGCTGCTGGTGGAAAACGGTCTGCAGGATCGCGCCGATCGGGTGCTGGTGATCGACGTCGACGCCGAAACCCAGCTGACTCGCACCATCGCGCGCGACGGCGTCAGCCGTGAGCAAGCGCAGAGCATTCTCGCCGCCCAGGCCACGCGCCAGCAGCGCCTCGCCGTGGCGGATGACATTATTGACAACAGCGGTGCCGCTCAGGGGATAGAGCCACAGGTCGCCGCACTGCATCGTCGCTACCTTGAACTGGCGGCAACAGCGCCCCAACAGGATTAAACTGCATGAGTGATGTTTCCCCAACCGTTCTCTTTGAACACCCGCTGAACGAAAAAATGCGCACCTGGCTGCGCATCGAATTCCTGCTGCAACAGCTGCACGGCCAACGCGCCCTGAGCGAGACCGCCATCGCCCTCACCTTCTTTCGCACCGTCTCCGACTTGCTGGACGTGCTGGAGCGCGGCGAAGTACGCACCGAACTGCTCAAAGAGTTGGAACGCCAGCAGCAGAAACTGTTGGCCTGGGCCGATGTGCCGGGCGTGGATATGGCGCTGATCGACCAGCTGCGCGGTCAGCTGAAGTCGCGCTCATCGGCGCTGATGGCGGCGCCGCGCCTCGGCCAGGCGCTGCGCGAAGACCGGCTGATCGGCCTGGTGCGTCAGCGGCTGAATATTCCCGGCGGCTGCTGCAGCTTCGATCTGCCGACCCTGCACATGTGGATGCACGCGCCGCAGCAGGATCGCGATGCCGACGTCGCCGCCTGGCTGCAGTCGCTGGATCCGCTGAACCAGGCGCTGATCATGGTGTTGGATCTGATCCGCCAATCCGGGCCGTTCCGCAATCAAATCAGCCTGAACGGTTTTTTCCAGGACAACGCCGAAGGGGCGGATCTGCTGCGCTTGCGCCTCCATCTGGCGCCGCAGCTTTATCCGCAGATTTCCGGCCATAAGACGCGCTATGCCATTCGTTTCCTGCCGCTGGATAGCGAAAATGGCGCGGTGCCTGAACGCCTGACGTTCGAACTGGCCTGTTGTTGAACTTGTGAAAGAAAGCCTTCTCAGCACTGACAGAAGGCGTAAGGAACCGTTATGACGACCGTAGTAAAATGCCCAACCTGTGGCACCGGCGTGGTTTGGGGTGAAGTCAGCCCATTCCGGCCGTTTTGCAGCAAACGCTGCCAGCTGATCGATCTCGGCGAGTGGGCCGATGAAGAGAAGCGCATTCCGAGCAACAGCGATCTGTCGGAAAGCGAAGACTGGAGTGAAATGGACGATCGCTGATCGCCCGCTATTGGCCTGGCGGACGCCAGGCCAACCTTGTTATTGCGCGGCGTTCGCCTGCGCCACCAGCAGTTGAATAATGCCGACATTGGCTTCCGGGAACTCGTCTTCACGCAGATCCGCCTGTTTTACCCAGCGCATCGGTTGCCCCTCACGGCCAAACGGCTCACCCGCCCAGGCTTCTACCAGATAAAAATTCAGCGTCACGATACGATCGCTGAAGCGGTGCTCCACCACCTCCAGCAGTTCGGCGCGTTCGGCTTCGATACCGGTCTCTTCCCGCAGCTCGCGGCTCAACGCCTGTTCCGGCGTTTCACCCTGTTCGATCTTGCCGCCGGGAAACTCCCAGAATCCGGCCATGTGCGCGTCAGCGGCGCGGCGGGTAATAAAAATTTCCCGCTGAGCATTACGGATGATGCCCACGGCGATATTCAGATGTTTCATCTCACCCTCCTGATGGGTGTCAAAAAAACAGGGGCTCAGCAAGCTGAACCCCTGGGTGTTATCGGTCAACCGCGGCCGGCATTACTGCAGGCGACCGTGGCACTGCTTGTATTTCTTGCCGGAACCGCATGGGCAAGGATCGTTGCGGCCCACTTTACGCTCGGCGGTCGCCGGCGCGTTCGGATCTTCAGTCGCCAGCGCGTTCTCGTCGTGGTGGCTCAGCTGTTGCTGCTGCGCCAGACGCTCGGCCTCTTCACGGCGCTGCTGTTCCAGCGCTTCCACCTCTTCCGGCATCCGCACCTGTACCTTGCTCAGCACGCTGATCACTTCATATTTCAGCGATTCCAGCATGGTGGCGAACATGTTGAAGGATTCACGCTTGTACTCCTGCTTCGGATCCTTCTGCGCGTAACCGCGCAGGTGGATACCCTGGCGCAGGTAGTCCATCGCCGCCAGATGCTCTTTCCACAGAGAATCCAGCGTCTGCAGCATCACGCCCTTCTCGAAGTTGCGCATCATCTCGCTGCCGACCACTTCTTCCTTACGCTGATACTGCTCTTTGGCGTTCTCCAGAATGCGTTCGCGCAGCGTCTCTTCGTGCAGCTCCGGCTCTTTGTCCAGCCACTGGGCGATCGGCATCTCCAGATCGAAGTCGTTCTTCAGGCGCTCTTCCAGCCCCTGAATGTCCCACTCTTCTTCCAGCGACTGCGGCGTGATGTAGTTGTCGATGGTGCTCTTGAACACGTCCTCGCGGATGCTGGCGATGGTTTCGCTCACGTCGGACACGTCCAGCAATTCGTTGCGTTGGCTGTAGATGGCGCGGCGTTGATCGTTGGCGACGTCGTCGTATTCCAGCAGCTGCTTACGGATGTCGAAGTTGCGGCTCTCTACCTTGCGCTGAGCATTGGCGATCGCCTTGGTCACCCACGGGTGCTCAATCGCTTCGCCTTCTTTCATACCCAGTTTACGCATCATGCCGGACACGCGATCCGAGGCGAAGATACGCATCAGGGCATCTTCCATCGACAGGTAGAAGCGGGATGAACCGGCGTCACCCTGACGACCGGAACGGCCGCGCAGCTGGTTATCGATACGGCGTGATTCATGGCGCTCGGTGCCGATAATATGCAGGCCGCCCGCCGCCAGCACCGCGTCGTGGCGCTCTTTCCAGGCGGCTTTGATAGCTTCGATCTGCTCTTCGGTCGGTTCTTCCAGCAGCGCCACTTCGGCCTGCCAGCTGCCGCCCAGCACGATATCGGTACCACGGCCCGCCATGTTGGTAGCGATGGTCACCGCACCGCTTTGGCCGGCCTGTGCGACGATGTCCGCTTCCATGGCGTGGAATTTGGCATTCAGCACCTTGTGGTCGATGCCCGCTTTGGTCAGCTCACGGGACACCACTTCGGATTTCTCGATTGAGATGGTACCCACCAGCACCGGTTGGCCTTTGGCGGTACGCTCGCGGATGTCTTCAATGATGGCGCCGATCTTCTCTTTCTCGGTCATGTACACCAGATCCGGCATATCCTTACGGATCATCGGACGGTTGGTTGGCACCACGATCGTGTCCAGCTTGTAGATCGAGCTGAATTCGAAGGCTTCGGTATCGGCGGTACCGGTCATCCCGGCCAGCTTCTCGTACAGACGGAAGTAGTTCTGGAAGGTGATCGAAGCCAGCGTCTGGTTCTCGTTCTGGATCTCCACGCCTTCTTTGGCTTCCACCGCCTGGTGCAGACCGTCGGACCAACGGCGGCCCTGCATGGTACGGCCGGTGTGTTCATCGACGATGATCACTTCGCCGTCTTTCACGATGTAGTCCACGTCGCGGGTGAACAGCACGTGGGCGCGCAGCGCGGCGGTAACGTGGTGCATCAGCATGATGTTGGTCGGCGAGTACAGCGATTCGCCTTCATCCATGATGCCGGCGTCCACCAGCATCTCTTCGATCAGGATCAGACCGCGTTCGGTCAGGTGGACCTGACGCGCCTTCTCGTCCACCGAGAAGTGCCCTTCACCCTTGAAGGTGTCGGAGTCTTCTTTTTCCTGGCGGATCAGTTTAGGGATCAGCTTGTTGACCTTGATGTACATCTCAGAGCTGTCTTCGGCCGGGCCGGAGATGATCAGCGGCGTACGCGCTTCATCGATCAGGATGGAGTCCACCTCATCCACCAGCGCATAGTGCAGTTTGCGCTGCACGCGCTCTTCCGGGCTGAACGCCATGTTGTCGCGCAGGTAGTCGAAGCCGTATTCGTTGTTGGTACCGTAGGTGATGTCGGCGGCGTAAGCTTCGCGCTTGGCCGGCGCCGGCATGCCCGGCAGGTTGATGCCGATGCTCAGGCCGAGGAACTCGAACAGCGGACGGTTGTTTTCGGCGTCACGCTGCGCCAGATAGTCGTTGACGGTCACGACGTGCACGCCGCGGCCGCTCAGGGCGTTCAGGTAGGCCGGCAGCGTCGCGGTCAGGGTTTTACCTTCACCGGTGCGCATCTCCGCGATGCAGCGGTCGTTCAGCACCATGCCGCCCAGCAGCTGCACGTCGAAGTGACGCATGCCGAACACGCGCTTGCTCGCCTCGCGCACCACGGCGAAGGCTTCAGGGATCAGGCTGTCCAGCGACTCGCCTTTCTCCAGGCGTGCGCGGAACTCGTTGGTTTTCGCTTTCAGCTCGTCATCGGACAGTTTTTCCATGTCCGGTTCCATGCGGTTGATCTGCTCAACCACTTTGCGCATGCGGCGCAGGGTACGATCGTTACGGCTGCCAAAAACTTTGGTTAATAATTTCACTAACATGATGTTTGATATCTCTGTCATGACCGCCGAACACGGCAGTCAACTTGCTATTATTTATGGTTTTTGTGCCCGAAGGGCGAGATCAGACGAGGGCGGCGGGCCCGGCGCGAATGCCCTGCACCTGCGCCACCCACAGGCCGGTCTGGTGGCGCGCCAGCGTGGGCAGCACCTCAAGGTGAGTGTGGCGAATGATGGTCGGCGGCTTCGGCTCGTGCGTCAGCAGCGCATTGAGGGTAGACAGCAGCGCCAGTTGCGCTACCTGCAAAGGCGGTTCCGCTTCGGCTTCGCTCTCCTGTACCCGCGCATAAACCGCCTGCGGCGCCAGCGCGAAAGAGAGGTGACGAATGACGGTGCGCAGTGCATGCTGCTGCCAATAATCTACGCTGAAGGTAGGGCGGCGGTGCGCGTCCTGCAGCAGGGCCAGGCTGGTGAAGGTGCCGTTGGCCGAATTTTGCCGGTTAAGGCTGGACGACGTATTCGGCAGTGCGGCCTGATCGGGAGCGCCGGACAAATTGGAAGACGCGCCAAGCGTGGCCGCAACCATCCCTAACAGGAGATGGGGCCAGAAATAACGTCTGCCAAATTGTCGCCAACGATTTAGAATACCGATCACGAGTTTATAATCCGCCGGAGCCCATTATGCGCGATAGCCGTCCACAATTATTAGATGTCCTGTTCGACGACGCGTCTGCCGGCAGCAAAGGGCCGCTGCATAACGTCCAGCAACGCGCGGTGGCGCTGCTCAAGCTTAACCGTGCAGTGAAGGGCCTGTTGCCCGCTCCCCTGCATCCCTGGTGCCGCGTCGCGAATTTCCGACAGGGTATTTTAGTGCTCGAAACGGCAAATGCCAGTTGGATGATGCGCTTGCGCTACGAACAACCCGCTTTGCTGTCTGCACTACGAGCGCAAATTCTACCATCATTGTCGTCGATCGACATCAGGATTAATCCGGCCTTGATGGCGAAAGGCAGCAACCAGGTGCAAAACGCAGAGAAAGCGCCGGAAAAACCCGTGCCGATGCGGCATTTGAGTCTGGAAAGTGCGGAAGAGCTGAGAGGGTTGGCGAGCCGTAGCCCGGAGAAACTGCGCAAGATATTGGAACGGCTGGCTGCATTGGCCGGAGAGGGTACCAACACAACCAGTCGTGATAAGTAATCAGCGACACAAACTGCAAAACAGCCGACATCATGAGCCTGAATGATCAGGCTCTCAGGGGATGCGCCTGCCGTTATTCGCAGGCGAGGAATTCGAACCTTACGCCAATACGGTAGACGGCGCCTTGAATGCCAACGGCATTTCGGCTTCGTCCTGGAAGGTCACGTATTCCCACGCTTCCTGCTTGGCCAGTACGGCCTGCAGCAGTTTGTTGTTCAGCGCGTGGCCAGACTTGAACGCGGTGAACGCGCCAATGATGTTGTGGCCGCACATGAACAGGTCGCCGATGGCGTCCAGCATTTTGTGACGTACGAATTCGTCTTCGAAACGCAGACCGTCTTCGTTCAGCACGCGGTAGTCATCTACCACGATGGCGCAATCGAAGCTGCCGCCCAGGGCCAGGCCGCGGGACTGCAGGTATTCAATGTCGCGCATGAACCCGAAGGTGCGCGCGCGGCTGATTTGACGCACGAACGACTCAGCCGAGAAATCAAGACGGTAGCGCTGAGAGCTGGCGTCGATAGCCGGGTGGTTGAAGTCGATGGTGAAGTCCAGGCGGAACCCGTTGTGCGGGGACAGCTCGGCCCATTTGTCGCCGTCTTCAACGCGTACGGTCTCTTTCAGACGCAGGAATTTCTTCGCCGAGTTCAGCTCTTCGATGCCGGCATCCAGCAGCAAGAACACGAACGGACTGGCGCTGCCGTCCATGATTGGGATTTCAGCGGCGTCGACTTCAATGACGATGTTGTCGATGCCCAGCCCAGCCAGCGCGGCGTTGAGGTGCTCAACGGTCGAAATACGCACGTCATGCTCATTCACCAGGCAAGTACAGAGCATGGTATCACGCACGGATTTTGCATCAGCCGGAAAATCAACCGGTGGATTCAAGTCAGTGCGACGATAGATGACCCCGGTATTAGCCGGCGCTGGGCGCATTGTCAGCGTGACTTTCTTGCCGGTATGCAAACCGACGCCAGTCGCCTGAACAATACGTTTTAATGTCCTTTGTTTGATCATCGTTTTATCTCGCAATGTTATCCATCCTACCAGCCAAGCATACAGCATGGCCGGCGGGACAGTTTAGCACAAAGAGCGGAGATTCCAAATTCTCAGGATATTCTTAGTCTGCCTGTTTACGCAGGAAGGCTGGAATATCAAGATAGTCGGGCTCTTTATTCGGCTGCGCAGCTTGGTCGTTGACCACCTTGGCGGCAGGTTTCACTTCCTGCGGCAGAGGCGACATGCCGTGCTGCTGATAACGGTGATCCATCACTGGCTGGCTGGCCTGCTTATTGGTCACCAGAGTGATTTCTGGACGCTTGTCCATACCGATACCGGTTGCAACCACGGTGACGCGCAGTTCGTCGTTCATTTCCGGATCCAGCGAGGTACCGATAACCACGGTAGCGTTGTCGGAAGCGAACGCACGGATGGTGTTACCCACGGTTTCGAACTCATCCAGACGCAGATCGAAGCCAGCGGTAATGTTGACCAGCACGCCGCGCGCGCCGGACAGGTCGATGTCTTCCAGCAGCGGGCTGGAGATCGCCATTTCGGCCGCTTCTTCGGCGCGGTCTTCACCGCAAGCCACGCCGGAACCCATCATCGCGTAGCCCATTTCGGACATCACGGTGCGCACGTCGGCGAAGTCGACGTTCATCAGGCCCGGACGGGTGATCAGCTCGGCGATACCCTGCACCGCGCCTTTCAGCACGTCGTTGGCCGCGCCGAACGCGTCCAGCAGAGAGATCCCGCGTCCCAGCACTTTCAACAGCTTGTCGTTCGGGATGGTGATCAGCGAGTCCACGTGTTTGGACAGCTCAGCGATACCCTGCTCCGCGAATGCCATGCGCTTCTTGCCTTCGAAGTTGAAAGGCTTGGTCACCACGGCCACGGTCAGAATACCCAAATCTTTAGCCACTTCAGCCACCACTGGCGCCGCACCGGTACCGGTACCGCCGCCCATGCCGGCTGCGATGAAGACCATGTCTGCGCCGTCCAGCGCTGCGCGCAGGGCTTCGCGGTCTTCTTCCGCTGAATTGCGACCCACCTCAGGGTTCGCGCCCGCACCCAGACCTTTGGTAATACCGCTACCAATCTGGATGGTTTGGCCAACCGCCGTTTTGCGGAGCGCCTGGGCGTCCGTGTTCACAGCGAAGAATTCAACACCTTCGATGCGCTCGCGCACCATGTGTTCAACGGCGTTGCCACCGCCGCCGCCGACGCCGATGACTTTAATCACCGCGTCATTGGTTAGTTCCATTGGTTCAAACATAGTTTCTCTCCGTTTTGTGCCTGTCGCTGCGAGATCATAAAAAGATTACTCAGCATGATCTCTTTGTTGAAACATTAAAACTCTTTTCTCAGCCAGCTATTGATGCGTTTAAACCAATTGCCCACCGAGGCGCGTTTTTCTACTTCCGTCTCACCGCTCAGATGAGACTCTTTTCCATAGTGCAGCAAACCTACCGCCGTCGAGTAGTAAGGCTCCTGCGCATAATCCGTCAGACCCGTGATGTTCAAGGGTTGGCCGATGCGTACCTGAGTGTGGAACACCCGTTGCGCACAGGCTGCCAGGCCATCAATCTGGGCGGCGCCACCGGTCAGCACGATACCTGCCGCCAGATGATGCTTCACCCCTTGCTGACGCAGTTGCTCCTGCAATTGCAAAATTTCATCGTTAACCAGATTCAACAGTTCGGTGTAGCGTGGCTCAATGACTTCAGCCAGCGTCTGTCTTTGCAGACTGCGCGGAGGACGTCCCCCGACGCTAGGCACCTCTACATTCTCATCCTTGCTAACAATCGACCCAAGCGCACAACCGTGTCGAACTTTAATCGCTTCCGCGTCGGTCGGCGGCGTGCCAAAGGCGTAAGCGATGTCGCTGGTGACCACGTTCCCGGCGTAAGGGATCACTTTGGTGTGGCGCAGCGCGCCGCCGGTGTACACCGCCATATCCATGGTGCCGCCGCCGATATCCACCACGCAAACGCCGAGTTCGCGTTCATCTTCGGTCAGCACCGCGTAGCTCGCGGCCAGACCGGCGAAAATAAGTTGGTCAACTTTCAGGCCGCAACGTTCCACGGCCTTGACGATGTTCTTCGCCATATCGTTATGGCAGGTAATCAGATGCACCTTGGCCTGCATGCGCACGCCGGACAGCCCAACCGGGTTTTTGATGCCTTCCTGATAATCGATGGCGTATTCCTGAGGAATCACATGCAGGATGCGGTGTTCGTCGCGCACGCGCACCGATTTGGCGGTATGCACCACGTTCTCCACGTCGTCCTGCGTCACTTCCTCTTCCGAGATCGGCACCATGCCGATTTCGTTCTGGCAGCTGATGTGCTTGCCCGACAGCGCCAGATACACCGACGAGATCTGGCAGTCCGCCATCAGCTCGGCCTGATCGATGGCGCGCTGTACGCACTTCACCACCGACTCCAGGTCGTTTACGCCACCCTTATCCATGCCGCGAGACGGGCAGCTGCCCACCCCGATAATGTTGACCATGCCATCGGGCAGAACTTCCCCTACCAACGCGGAGACTTTTGCAGTACCGATCTCCAGTCCAACTACCAGTTTTCTGTCCGTCGACTTGATCATTGTTGTTTTGCCTGTGCCTGATTCTGTTGCTGATTACTGTTTTGCTGACCGCCAAGCGCCTGCGGATCGACCAACACCGGAGCCCACCCCACCGAAGCGCCGGACTCGTAGCGCAGATCGACATAGCTGACACGCTTGCTCTCCGCCTGGCCCTGCTGTTGCAATACCGGGTAAAGCTCGATAAACCGCTGCAAACGCCCGTTGCGGTCATCGCGCCCCAGCTCAAGCCGAACATCGTTGTCCAGCGCCAGCTGCCAGGAATGGCGCGCGGTCATCGCCGCCATTTTCAGCGTATATTTGCTGGCCGCCAACGTGGCGCTCATCGCCCGATAGCCCTCCAGCACATCCTGCTCGCTCCCTTCCGGCCCGTAGAGCAGCGGCAACTTCTGCTTGCCCGCCCGCTCCGCCGGCACGCTGAACGCTTTGCCCTCGGCGTCCACCATGTGCAAATCGTTCCAGCGCGCCACCGGGACGTACTCCACCAGATGGATCTTCAGCTCATCCGGCCATTGTTTGCGCACGCTGGCCTGCTTGATCCACGGCAGACGTTCGATCTGCTGCTGGATGACGTCCACATCCTGCGTCATAAAGGTGCCGGGTGCGCCCAGCGCCAGGATCGCCTGACGAATATCATCGTTGGTGGTGTAGTGGCGTTCGCCGGTCACCACCAGCCTTGAGAGCGGCAGGCGGCTGGCGTCTTTCATCCAGCCAAGCACCGCCCAACCGCTCCACACGACCGTTCCCAACACCATCAGCAGGAAAATCATTCCCGCCAACTGGGTTCCATTGCTGCGGCGCGGGCCGTTATCCACCTCGCGATCGCGCGCATTCAGGGCAGCTTGCGACATATCAGTCGGCCAACTCCAAAATTCTCGCCACTAGCTGCGAGAAGCTTAATCCAAACTGGCGCGCTGCCATCGGCACCAGGCTATGACTGGTCATGCCCGGAGAGGTGTTCACCTCAAGCAAATAGAAGCTGCCATCGCTGTCTTGCATCACGTCGACGCGGCCCCAGCCGCTGCAGTCCAGACCGCGGTAGGCGCGCAGCGCCAATGCCGCCATCTCGGCTTCCTGCTCGGCGCTCAAACCGCTCGGGCAGAAGTACTGCGTATCGTCCGAAATGTACTTGGCCTGGTAGTCGTAAAACACGCCGGCCGGCTGGATGCGGATCGACGGCAGCACCTGGTCGCCCAGCATCGCCACGGTGTATTCCGGCCCGCTCAACCACTTCTCCACCAACACATCGTCGTCATGGCGGAAGGCTTCTTCCAACGCCGCTTCCAACGCAGCGCTCTCGGTGACCTTGCTCATGCCGACGCTGGAGCCTTCACGGCTCGGCTTGACGATCAGCGGCAGACCGAGATCCGCCACGCGCGCCAGCAGCGCCGCTTTTTCGGCGCCGAAGTACAGCTGGCGATTCAACGCCACGTAAGGCGCCACCGGCAAGCCCATCGACTGCCACACCATCTTGGTGCGCCATTTGTCCATGGTCAGCGCCGAGGCCATCACGCCGCTGCCGGTATAAGGCAGCTCGAGGAACTCCAGCAGCCCCTGCAGAGTGCCATCCTCGCCGCCGCGGCCGTGCAGCGCGATAAACACTTTGGTGAACCCCTGCTCTTTCAGTTGGGTCACCGGGAAATCGCGGGTATCGACGCCATGCGCATCGATACCGGCTTCGCGCAACCCGGCCAGCACCGCGGCGCCGGATTGCAGAGAAACGTCACGTTCAGCGGAGGTGCCGCCCAGCAGAACTGCAACTTTATCAGCCATGGTGCTCCTCCTCTTTCTTCGGCGGCTGCAGCTTCAGCTCGGCCAGTTTACGGGCGATTTTGCCCACGTTACCGGCGCCCTGCACCAGCACCAGGTCTTCATCCTGCAGCAGCTGCGCCAGCGTTTCCGGCACGCTATCGGCATCGGAAACCAGGATCGGATCCAGCTTGCCGCGGCTGCGGATGGTGCGGCACAGCGAGCGGCTGTCCGCGCCCGGGATCGGCGCTTCGCCGGCGGCGTACACGTCGAGCATCAGCAGCACATCCACCTGCGACAACACGTTGGCGAAATCGTCGTACAGATCGCGAGTACGCGTGTAGCGGTGCGGCTGGAAGATCATCACCAGACGCTTGTCCGGCCAACCGGCGCGCGCCGCCTTCAGCGTGGCGTCCACTTCGGTCGGATGGTGGCCGTAGTCGTCCACCAGCATCGCGCTGCCCGCTTTGCCGTTGACCGGCTCCAGCGGGAACTCGCCGAGGAAATCGAAGCGGCGCCCGGTCCCCTGGAAACCCGCCAGCGCGCGCAGGATATCTTCGTCGTCGATGCCTTCTTCGGTCGCTACCGCTACCGCCGCCGCCGCGTTCAACGCATTGTGGCGGCCCGGCGCGTTCAGCGTCACCGTCAGCAACGGCTTGTCCTGACGGCTCAGGGTAAAGTGCCCCTGCGGCCCAATCTGCCGGTAGTCTTCGATGCGCACATCGGCATCTTCACTGAAGCCGTAAGTGGTGATATGGCGACCCACGCGCGGCAACAGCTCGCGCACTACCGGATCGTCGATGCACATCACCGCACGGCCGTAGAACGGCAGGTTGTGCAAGAAATTGATAAACGTCTGCTTCAGGTTCTCGAAGTCGCCCTGGTAAGTGTCCATATGGTCGGCTTCGATGTTGGTGACCACGGCCACCATCGGCTGCAGGTGCAGGAACGACGCATCGCTCTCATCCGCTTCCGCGATCAGATAACGGCTGGACCCCAGTCGTGCGTGGGTGCCTGCCGCCTTCACCAGCCCGCCATTGACGAAGGTCGGGTCCAGGCGGGCTTCGGCATAAATGCTCGAGACCATCGCCGTGGTGGTGGTTTTGCCGTGCGTGCCGGCGATAGCAATGCCGTGGCGAAAACGCATCAGCTCCGCCAGCATTTCAGCGCGGCGGATCACCGGGATGCGCGCTTCACGAGCGGCGACGATCTCCGGGTTGTCGGCGGAGATGGCGGTAGACACCACCACCACGCTCGCATCCAGCACGTTTTCCGGACGGTGATTGAAGTAAATCGTCGCCCCGAGCGCGCTCAACTGTTGGGTCACCGGATTCGGCGCCAGGTCGGAGCCGCTGATCTGATACCCTTCGTTTGCCAACACTTCGGCGATACCACCCATGCCGGCACCACCGATGCCGACAAAGTGAATGTGCCGGACGCGACGCATCTCGGGCACGATAGTACGTAGTTTCGCCAGTTGTTGTGTATTCATCACTCTCTCTAATCCGGATCCGGTACCCCGGCCCTACATCACATTGCTTTTATTCAGGTTCGGCGCGCCGAACCCCTGCACTCGTTACCTGGCGAGCCGCACCAGCTCCGCCGCCACGCGCTCGGTGGCGTCCGGAATGGCGACCGCGCGCGCTTTCTCGGCCATGGCCAGCAGCGTCTTGCGATCCCAGCTCGCCAGCAGTTCGGCCACCACATCGGCGTTGAACTGCGGCTGTTCGATAATCTTCGCCGCGCCGGCTTCTTCCAGCGGGCGTGCGTTCCAGTACTGTTGACGATCCTTGTGCATGAACGGCACGAAGATCGCCGGCAGCCCCGCCGCCGCGATTTCGCTGACGGTCAACGCGCCGGAGCGGCAGACCACCACGTCGGCCCAGGCATAGGCGGCGGCCATGTCGTCGATGAACTCGGTCACCTTGTGCTGCGTCTGCCCTACCCTCTCGTAGTCGCGCAGCACCGTTTCCAGCGCGCCCTTGCCAACCTGATGCCAGAGCGTAATTCTATCGCCCAAACGCGCCGCGACTTCAGGAACTGTCTGATTCAGCACGCGCGCGCCCTGACTTCCGCCAATCACCAACACACGGATCGGGCCTTCGCGCCCTTGCAACCGCTCCGCCGGCAACGGCAGCGCCAACACGTCGGTACGCACCGGGTTGCCCACCACCTCGGCGTTCGGGAACGCGCCGGGGAAGGCCTGCATCACTTTGGCGGCGATGCGCGCCAGCCAGCGGTTGGTCAAGCCGGCGATGCCGTTCTGCTCGTGCAGCACCACCGGGATGCCGCACTGCCAGGCCGCCAGGCCGCCGGGGCCGGAAACGTAACCGCCCATCCCCAGCACCACATCCGGCTGATAGCTGCGCATAATGGCTTTCGCCTGCCGCACCGCCTGCCAGATCCGCAGCGGCGCCGTCAACTGGGCCTTCAGGCCCTTGCCGCGCAGGCCGGAGATGCGGATAAAATCAATCTCGATCCCGTGCTTCGGCACCAGATCGGCTTCCATTCGGTCTGCGGTTCCGAGCCAGCGCACCTGCCAGCCCTGCGCCATCAGATGATGCGCGACCGCCAGCCCCGGGAACACGTGCCCGCCGGTACCGCCTGCCATCACCATTAAACGCTTAGGTTTCCCGCTCATCCCTTACCTCTTCACAAACGCCTGAGCCTTGGTCAGGCGCGTTTCATAATCAATTCGCAGCAACAGCACGATCGCCGTCGACATAATCAGCAAGCTCGAGCCGCCGTAACTGATCAGCGGCAGCGTCAGACCTTTGGTCGGCAGCATGCCCGCGGCGGCGCCGACGTTAACCAGCGCCTGGAAGCTGAACCACACGCCGATCGCGCAGGCCAGGAAGCCGGAGAAGCGTTGGTCGATCTCCAGCGCGCGGCGCCCGATGGACATCGCGCGAAAAGCGACGAAGAATACCATTAACAGGGCTAAAACCACACCGATATAGCCCAGTTCTTCACCCAAAATGGAGAAGATGAAGTCGGTATGCGCTTCCGGCAAATACTCCAGTTTCTGCACCGAGTTGCCGAGCCCCTGCCCCCAGAACTCACCGCGGCCGAATGCCATCAGTGACTGGGTCAACTGGTAGCCGCTGCCGAACGGGTCGGCCCACGGGTTCCAGAACGAGGTCACGCGGCGCATACGGTACGGTTCCGCGATAATCAGCAGCACCACGGCGAACACGCCGGAGCCGATGATCGCCAGGAACTGCCACATTTTCGCGCCGGCCAGGAACAGCATCGCCAGCGTGGTGATGAACAGCACCACCACGGTACCGAGGTCCGGCTGCGCCAGCAGCAGCACCGCCAGCACCACCATCACGCCCATCGGCTTACAGAAGCCCCAGAAGTTGCTGCGCACCTCTTCCACCTTGCGCACCAAATAGCTCGCCAGGTAGCAGAACAGCGACAGCTTAGACAGCTCTGCGGGCTGAATACGCAGCGGGCCGAGCGCGATCCAACGCGAGGCCCCGTTTACCGAGCTCCCCACCACCAGCACGATCAGCAGCATCACGATCGACATCAGCAGCATTACGTTGCTGTAGCGCTGCCAAACTTCCATCGGGATGCGCAGCGTCACCAGCGACAGACCGAACGCCAGGCCGAGGTACAACGCATCACGTTTGGCGAACAGGAACGGATCGTCCGCCAGGCGTTGGCCGATCGGCATCGACGCCGAAGTCACCATCACGAAGCCGATGATCGCCAACCCGAAGGTCAGCCACAGCAGGGTGCGATCGTACAGCACCATGTTGACCGCGTCGTTGTCGCGCGCGCCGGTCACCCAGTCTTTCAGCCGTTCTGTCAGCCCGAAGTTCGGCAAGCGTAGTTTCATCCGCCAAGCTCCTGCGCCAGGCGAGCGAACTCATCGCCGCGCACTTCAAAATTACGGAACTGATCGAGACTGGCGCAGGCCGGCGACAACAACACCATATCGCCGGGCTGTACGCGGCCGGCGATGGTGCGCATCGCCTGCTCCATGGTCTCGGTCAGCGTCGCCACTTCCGGCCGCAGCTGCGCCAGCTGGGCGCCGTCGCGGCCAAAGCAATACAGACGCACGTTGTCGCCCTGCAGATAGCGCGCCAGCGGCGAGAAATCGGCGGACTTGCCGTCGCCGCCCAGCAGCAGATGCAGCGTGCCGTCCACCTGCAGGCCGTTCAGCGCCGCTTCGGTGCTGCCGACGTTGGTGGCTTTGGAATCGTTGATCCAACGCACGCCGTTGTTCTCCCAGGCCAGCTGGAAACGGTGCGCCAGGCCGGTGAAGGTGGTCAGCGCCTTCAGGCTGGACGCGCGCGGGATATTGACCGCATCCGCCAACGCCAGCGCCGCCAGGGCGTTGGTGTAGTTGTGGCGGCCGGTCAGTTTCATCTCGCGCGTATTCAGCACCTTGTCACCGCGCACCCGCAGCCAGGTTTCCCCCTGCTGACGGTTCAGGTGATAGTCGCCAACGTCGGCGCCGAAGCTGACGCAGCGCTCGTCGGCGCCGCGCACCGGCATGGTCAGCGCATCGTCCGCGTTCACCACGCACACGGCGGCGTTTTCATACACGCGCAGCTTGGCGCCGCGATACTGCTGCAGGCCGAACGGATAGCGATCCATATGATCTTCGGTCACGTTCAGGATGGTCGCCGCCGCCGCCCGCAGGCTATGCGTCGTTTCCAGCTGGAAGCTGGACAACTCCAGCACGTAAAGCTGACATTCCTGACGCAACAGGCTCAGCGCCGGCAGGCCGATATTGCCGCCCACGCCCACCACCCAACCGGCAGCTTTCGCCATCTCGCCCACCAGGGTGGTGACGGTGCTCTTGCCGTTGGAGCCGGTGATCGCCACGATCGGCGCCTGCGCCTCGCGGCAGAACAGTTCGACGTCGCCGACGATTTCCACGCCGGCTTCCGCCGCGGCGCTCAATGCCGGGGTCGCCAGCGCGACGCCCGGGCTGGCGACGATCAGATCCGCCGCCAGCAGCCAGTCCTGGTTCAGATCGCCCAGATGGCGCTCCACGCTTTCAGGCAGTTTGTCCAACCCTGGCGGCGCGATACGGGTATCCATCACGCGCGGCGTCACGCCGCGCGCCATGAAGAAATCGACACAGGACAGGCCGGTGAGGCCCAACCCGATGATGACGACTTTTCTACCCTGATAGTCTGCCATGATTAACGCACCTTCAGCGTTGCCAGGCCAATCAGCACCAGCATCAGCGAAATGATCCAGAAGCGCACGATCACGCGCGGTTCCGGCCAGCCTTTCAATTCATAGTGGTGGTGAATCGGCGCCATGCGGAAAATGCGTTGTCCGCGCAGCTTGAACGACCCCACCTGCAGGATCACCGACAGCGTCTCTACCACGAACACGCCGCCCATGATCACCAACAAGAACTCTTGGCGCAGCAGCACCGCGATGGTGCCCAGCGCGCCGCCCAGCGCCAGCGAACCGACGTCGCCCATAAACACCTGAGCCGGGTAGGTATTGAACCACAGGAACCCGAGGCCGGCGCCGACGATGGCGGTGCAGACGATCACCAACTCACCGGCATGACGCAGATACGGAATATGCAGGTAGTTGGCGAAGTTCATGTTACCGGTCGCCCAGGCTACCAGCGCGAAACCGGCCGCCACGAATACCGTCGGCATAATCGCCAGGCCGTCCAGGCCATCGGTCAGGTTGACCGCGTTGCTGGTGCCGACGATGACGAAATAGGCCAGCAGGATGTACAGCAAGCCCAACTGCGGCATCACGTCCTTAAAGAACGGCACAACCAGCTCGGTGGCTGGCGTGTCTTTTCCTACGGCGTACATGGCGAATGCGACAATCAGCGCAATCACCGACTGCCAGAAATACTTCCAGCGGGCGATCAGCCCTTTGGTGTCCTTACGCACCACCTTGCGGTAGTCGTCGACGAAACCGACGATGCCGTAACCCACCAGCACAAACAGCACGCACCAGACATACGGGTTGGACGGGTAGGCCCACATCAGCACCGAAATGGTGATGGAGGTCAGGATCATGATACCGCCCATGGTCGGCGTGCCGCGCTTGCTGAAGTGCGACTCGGGGCCGTCGTTACGCACTACCTGCCCGAAGGACATTTCTTGCAGACGCTTGATCACCCGCGGGCCCATCCACAGCGACAGGAACAGCGCGGTCAGCAGGCTGACAATGGCTCGGAACGTCAGATAAGAAAAGACGTTGAAGCCTGAGTAATACTTGACCAAATGCTCGGCCAGCCAAACTAACATGGTGCTTTCTCCTGTAACGCGCGTACTACCTGCTCCATTGCGGCACTACGTGAACCTTTGATTAACACGGTGATGACCGCATGTTCCGACAGTAATTCCGCCACGCGCGCGATCACTGCAGTCTTGTCCTGATAATGTTCGCCATTGCCGGAGGCTTCGCTCAGCACGCGGCTCAACCCGCCGACGCTGATCACTTTGTCGACCCCAGCCAGACGGGCGGCTTCACCCACCTGACGGTGGCACTCTTCCGCTTCTGCGCCCAGCTCGGCCATATCGCCGACCACCATCACGCGATAGCCCGGCATTTCCGCCAGCACCTGCGCCGCCGCGGTCATCGACCCGACGTTGGCGTTATAGCTGTCATCCAGCAGAAGCTTGTCTTCGGCCAGCGCCACCGGGAACAAACGCCCCGGCACCGCCTGCAATTGCTTCAACCCCTGACGCACCGCTTCAAGGGTGGCGCCCACCGACATCGCCAGCGCCGTGGCCGCCAGCGCGTTGGCCACGTTGTGGCGCCCCGGCAGCGGCAGCGCGATCTGGGCGGTGCCGAACGGGCTGTGCAGCGTAAACTGCGTGCCTGCGCCGTTCACCCGCACGTCGTCCGCGAAGAAGTCCACGCCTTCGGCCGCCTGCGGCGAGAAGCGCCAGACGGTTTTGCCGCCCAGCATGCTCTGCCAGTGCGGCCAGTCGTTGTTATCGGCGTTGATGATCGCCACGCCGTCGGCCGGCAGGCCGGTAAAGATTTCACCTTTCGCCTGGGCGACGCCGGCCAGCGAGCCGAAGCCTTCCAGGTGCGCCGCCGCCAGGTTGTTCACCAAAGCGGTCTGCGGACGCGTCAATGCGGTGGTGTAAGCAATTTCGCCAATGTGGTTAGCGCCCAGCTCTATCACGGCAAAATCATGCTGCGGCTCCAGACGCAACAGCGTCAGCGGCACGCCGATGTCGTTATTGAAGTTGCCGGCGGTATACAGCACTTCGCCGCATTCCCGCAGAATGGCGGCGGTCATTTCTTTCACCGATGTCTTGCCCGAGGAGCCGGTCAGGGCCACCACGCGCGCAGGCACCTGTTGACGCACCCAGGCGCCAAGCTGCCCCAGCGCCAGACGGGTGTCTTTCACCACCAGCTGCGGCGCGTCCACCAATAAGCGCTTACTGACCAGCAACGCCCCGGCGCCTGCGGCTACGGCATCCGCCGCGAAGTCGTGAGCGTCGAAACGCTCGCCTTTCAGCGCTACAAACAGGCAACCGGCGGTCACCTTGCGGGTGTCTGTCGTCACCTCGACAATTTGGCAATCGGCGCCGATCAGTTCAGCGCTCAATACCTCAGCCAGTGTCTGAAGAGAGACAGGGATCATGCCAGCACCCCCAGCAGCCGTGCGACCGTCGTGCGGTCGGAATAATCCAGACGGCGGTTGCCCACCAGCTGATAATCTTCGTGGCCTTTGCCCGCCACCAACACCACATCCTGCTCCTGCGCCTGCATGATGGCGCTGGTCACCGCTTCGGCGCGGCCGTGGATCACCAGCGCCTGCCCGGCGTCCAGCAATCCGGTCAGGATGTCGTTGATAATCGCGCGCGGCTCTTCGGTCCGCGGGTTGTCATCGGTGATCACCACGCGATCGGCGAACTGCTCGGCGATGCCGCCCATCAGCGGACGTTTGCCCTTGTCGCGATCGCCGCCGCAGCCGAACACGCACCACAGCTGCCCCTGGCAGTGCAGGCGCGCGGCTTCCAGCGCTTTCTCCAGCGCATCCGGCGTGTGGGCGTAATCCACCACGACCGTCGGTTTGCCCGGCGCGTTAAACACTTCCATGCGGCCGCAGACCGGCTGCAGACGGCTGCCGGTTTCCACCAGCGCCTCCAGCGGGTAGCCCAACGACAGCAGCGTCGCCAAGGCCAACAGCAGGTTGCTGACGTTGAAAGCGCCCATCAGGCGGCTTTCGATCTCGCCGTCGCCCCAGCTGGAGCTGAAACGAACCGTGGCGCCGTTGTCGTGATAGTCGACCGCCGTGGTTTTCAGCCAGCGGCCGTGGCAGCCCGGCTGCAGGTTGTCCTGCATCGTCACCGCTACCGCATCCGGCAGCTTGCTCAGCCAGCGCTGGCCGACTTCATCGTCAGCGTTGATGATCGCCTGCCCCACGTTGTGGGCGGCGAACAGCGACCACTTGGCCGCTTCGTAATTGGCCATGTCACCGTGATAATCCAGGTGATCGCGGCTCAGGTTGGTGAAAACCGCCGCAGCGAACGGCAGCGCCGCCACTCGGTGTTGCACCAGACCGTGGGATGAGACTTCCATCGCGGCGAAGGTCGCGCCCTGTTCCGCCAACTCGTTTAATACGTGTTGAACATCCACCGCAGAACCGGTGGTATTCTCCGTCGGACACACCTGGCCCAGCAGGCCGTTGCCGACGGTGCCCATTACCGCGCTGGTTTCGCCCAGCAGTTGGCTCCACTGCGCCAGCAGTTGCGTGGTGGTGGTTTTGCCGTTGGTGCCGGTCACCCCGACCAGGCGCAGACGCTCGCCCGGCTGATGGTAAAAACGCCCGGCCAGCGCGGAAAGGCGCTGGTTCAGTTGGCTCAGGTAGATCACCGGCACGCCGTGCATCTCAACGATGGCGCCGTCTTCGGCCTGACCGTCAGCCTCGGCGATCACAGCGTCGACGCCCTGCGCGATGGCCTGCGGAATATAGCGGCGTCCATCCGTTTGATGGCCGACCACGGCGACAAACAGATCCCCGGCAGCCGCCACGCGGCTGTCTAATGTCATTTCCCGCAGCGCGCGCCCGGGTGCCGTCGGCACCCACGGGGCGAGTAAGTCGCGCAAATTACGATCTGCCACCTGAACCCTCTTTCTTGTTAATCACTAATTCGCTTTTGTCACCGGTGGGCAACGCGTCAGGCTCGACGTTCATGGTGCGCAATACGCCGCCCATGATGGCGCCGAACACCGGCGCGGAGATTGCGCCACCATAGTATTTCCCACCCTGCGGATCGTTGATGACGACCACCAGGGCAAAACGGGGGTTACTTGCCGGCGCGACGCCGGCGGTATAAGCGATGTATCGGTTGACGTATTTGCCGTCCGGGCCCACTTTTTTCGCGGTACCGGTTTTGATGGCGATACGGTATCCCTTGATGGCGGCTTTCACGCCGCCGCCGCCCGGCAAGGCCACGCTTTCCATCATGTGCACCACGGTGCGCACCAGAGGTTCAGGGAAAACGCGTTCGCCGGCGACCGGAGGGTCAACCTTGGTGATCGACAATGGGCGATACACGCCCAGGCTGCCGATCGTTGCATAGACTCGCGCCAACTGTAACGGAGTTACCATCAGCCCGTAGCCGAAAGAGAAGGTGGCCCTCTCTATGTCAGACCACCGTTGTTTTTTTGGGTATATGCCACTGCTTTCTCCGACCAGCCCCAAATTGGTCGCTTTTCCCAGCCCAAAACGAGAGTAAGTATCTACTAACGCTGAGGACGGCATCGCTAACGCCAGCTTTGAAACACCGACGTTACTCGACTTCTGCAAGATCCCGGTCAATGACAGCTCCGAGTACCGCGCCACGTCTTTGATCTCGTGGCCCTGAATGCGGTACGGGATGGTGTTCAGCACGCTGTTTTCTCTCACCACGCCGTTTTGCAGCGCGGTCATCACCACCATCGGCTTCACGGTTGAACCGGGTTCAAAAATATCGGTGATGGCGCGGTTACGCATGGTTTCTTTCGGCGTACCGGCCATGTTGTTCGGGTTGTAAGACGGGCTGTTGGCCATCGCCAGCACTTCGCCGGTGTTCACGTCGATCAGCACCGCAGTGCCCGATTCGGCCTTGTTGAACGCCACCGCGTTGTTCAGCTCGCGATACACCAGCGCCTGCAGGCGCTCATCGACGCTCAGCACCAGGTTGTGCGCCGCCTGACTGTCGACGGAGGAGATATCTTCGATCACCCGGCCGAAGCGGTCCTTACGCACCGTTCTCTCGCCCGGTTGCCCGGTCAGCCAGCGGTCGAAGCTCTTCTCGACGCCTTCGATACCTTGCCCGTCGATGTTGGTCACGCCGATGATATGCGACGTCACCTGCCCCGCCGGGTAGTAACGGCGCGACTCCTGCCGCAGGTAGATCCCCGGCAGCTTGAGTTTGTGAATGTAATCGCCGATCGCCGGGTTAACCTGGCGCGCCAGATAAACGAAGCGCCCTTTCGGGTTGGCGTTGATGCGGTTGGAAAGCTGGTCCAGCGGGATGTTCAGCGCATCGGAAAGCGCTTTCCAGCGGCTGTCCAGCGTGATGCCGCCGCGCTCGTTCAGCTCTTTCGGATCGGCCCACACCGCATTCACCGGCACACTGACCGCCAATGGACGGCCGGCGCGATCGCTGATCATGCCGCGCGCGGTCGGCACTTCCTGCACGCGCAGCGAACGCATGTCGCCTTCTTTCACCAGACGATCGGGGTTGATGACCTGCAGGTACGCGACGCGCAACATCAGGCCAACCATCGCCAGCAAAATGCAGCCGCACAGCAACGCAAAACGCCAGCTGACAAAGCTGGCCTGATCTTCCTGGCGTCTCAACTTACCGGGGCGCGCTGCTTTCATGCGTTTCCTTTCTACTCCGTGTCATTATTCCGGTTAAACCATTCATTGTTTAACGATGATATTTTCCTGCGATGGATCAACGTGTTGCATCTGCAGTTTTTCTGTCGCGATACGTTCAACCCGGCTGTGATCGCCGAGGGCGTTCTCTTCTAAAATCAGGTTGCGCCACTCGATATCCAGCGCATCGCGCTCCAGAACCAACTGTTCGCGCTCGGCGGTCAGCAGGCGGGTGCGGTGCGCGGTAGTCACCACGAAAATCGCGGAAACCAGTGACGCAATCAGTAAAATCAGGGGGATCTTGGCATTGCGCAGCAGATCGCCGCCAATCACCCCGACCAAACCGTGACGTTCGTTGCCGATCACGCGGGCATCCTCTCAGCAATACGCAGCACCGAGCTGCGCGCACGCGGGTTGTCCGCCACTTCCGCTTCCGACGGCATCATTTTGCCCAGCGCTTTCAGCGTCCGGCCGCCCATGCCGCGCAGCTGCTCTTCGGTCAACGGAATGCCCGCCGGCACCTGAGCGCCGCGGCTGTGGTGACGCATAAAGCGTTTGACGATGCGGTCTTCCAGCGAGTGGAAGCTGATGATCGACAAACGGCCCTGCGGGGCCAGCACTTCCAGCGCGCCGTCGAGCGCACGCTCGATCTCTTCCAGCTCGCTGTTGATATAGATGCGGATCGCCTGGAAGCTGCGCGTCGCCGGATGCTTGTGCTTTTCACGGAACGGGCTGGCATCGGCGATCAGATCCGCCAGCTCTTTGGTGCGCGTCATCGGCTCCACGCGGTTTCTTTCCACGATGGCGCGCGCGATGCGCTTGGCAAAACGCTCTTCGCCAAAGGTTTTCAGCACCCAGGCGATATCGTCCGCTTCGGCCTTCATCAGCCATTCGGCGGCGGACAGGCCGGTGGACGGATCCATGCGCATGTCCAGCGGACCGTCGCGCATAAAGGAGAATCCGCGCTCCGCGTCGTCAAGCTGCGGCGAGGAAACGCCCAGATCGAGCAGAACGCCGTCGATCTTGCCCACCAGCTCGCGCTCCCGCACATAGTGCGACAACTCGGAAAATGGGCCGTGTACGATGGTAAAACGAGGATCTTCAATAGATTTGGCGGCTGCAATCGCCTGAGGGTCACGGTCAATCGCCAGCAAGCGCCCTTCCGGCCCCAGTTGGGACAGAATCAGACGAGAATGGCCACCGCGACCAAAAGTACCGTCGATATATATGCCGTTGCTGCGGATGTTGAGGCCGTTGACGGCTTCGTCCAGCAGGACGGTGGTGTGTTTATAGTTTTCCAACATGCTTATAGCGACAAGTCCTGTAGCCGCTCAGACAACGGTTCCTGAGTCGACTGTTCAGCGTCAATATCATCCTTGACTTGTTGATACCAGGTCTGTTCATCCCACAGTTCAAACTTGTTGAACTGACCGACCAGCATCACTTCTTTCGTGAGCCCGGCGTGTTGCCGCAGCGTACTGGCTAACAGCAAACGACCGGCACTATCCATCTGACACTCACTGGCATGCCCCAGCAGCAGGCGCTGAACGCGGCGCTCGGCGGGATTCATGCTCGACAGACGTGATAATTTTTGTTCAATAATTTCCCATTCGGGCAAAGGATAAAGCAGCAGGCAGGGCTGATGGAGGTCAATGGTACAGACCATTTGGCCTTGCGATTCCTCGTTGAGCAATTCCCGATATCGGGTAGGTACGGCGAGCCGCCCTTTGCTGTCGAGGTTGACCATCGTCGCTCCACGGAACATTCCTGAGCTACCCCTTAGTGACCGTTTTCACCACTTTACCCCACAAATTCCCACACAATGGAGTTTACGGAGGGTATGAAAACCTTGTCAAGCCAGAGCGCCAGCGCTTTGGCAATATTTCTCTGGTCATTTTGGGAGCTGACTCGCGAAAGAAACTCTGATTATTCGACGATTAAAAATTAACACCATGATAAACGGAGAGAATTTTCTAAGCGGAAAGAATCTGATTAAAAACCTGACGAACTGGCGATTAATTAACTCATTACTTCCTTCTGCAAGCCATGTCTCATTTTTCAGCTCGGCAATCTCAGGGCTGTAACCGCTGGCGAGCCGCGCCCGCCAAGGCTCGGCGCCAGGCGAACCGATCGCGGAATAAGGCCATAACCCTTTGAGTTAATAACGCTCAATCGTTATTCACCGTAAAGCCGGGCGCTATTTTACTTCAATTTGCGCCGCCGTGATGAGGGCGCGATAAAAATAAATGGCTCGGATATTACGAGCAGAAGTAATTTCGATTCAAATCAATTTGGTAAGATTATTCCCAAAATACCTGTTTACAATTATGGTTTCATTTTCTTACACCTTTATTTCCACAATTTTTGCCGGAAAAAATCCCCTTCAAAAACGAAAAATCGCAACCTTATGTTTTTAATCGATTTATTTAAAAACGCCGATTTTAATCTCTCCGCCCCATCCTATGCCCCAGTTCTACGGGACAAAAAGCGAACAAATGTTAAAAATAAAAATATAAACCTAGTTAAAAAAGACAATTCAGATTAGTACACTATAAAAAAGGCAAAAACCAGCCTTAACATCCAACAATTAATAAATTAACAGAATTTTAACCAAAGGGGATGACGCATGCTTTCGCCCGCGACTCACTGGCGTAGCGCCGCTGCCGATACGTTCGCACTGGTGGTGTACTGCTTTATCGCCGGCATGGCGATAGAAGTATTGATCTCAGGCATGAGCTTCCAGCAATCCCTCTCTTCGCGCCTGCTGTCGATCCCGGTCAACATCCTGATCGCCTGGCCTTACGGCCGCTATCGCGATCTGTTTATCCGCACGGCGCGCCGCTGCCCGCGCGGCCAGTTCCTGCTGCGCAACCTCGCCGATCTGCTGGCCTACGTCAGCTTCCAGTCGCCGGTTTATGCCGCCATTCTATGGAGCGTAGGCGCCGACGGCCAACAAATGCTGGCGGCGGTAACCAGCAATGCGCTGGTCTCCATGGCGATGGGCGTGGTGTATGGCTATTTCCTGGAATACTGCCGGCGGCTGTTCCGGGTGGCGGACTACGTCTAAACCAGGAGCCCGCCAACGCGGGGGCTCCTGCTAGGCAAACTACTTGCGGCTCAGGCTGCCGCGGCGGAACAGATTGCGGCGAATACGCGTCAATCCCGGCTTGGGTTTACGCGGTTCGTCCAGGCTGGCCAACACCAGCTCCAGCACGCGTTCGGCCACGTCACGATGGCGCTGCGCCACCGCGAGCACCGGGCACTCCAGGAAATCCAACAGTTCATGGTCGCCGAAGGTGGCAATCGCCAGATCGGTCGGCAAACGGCCGCGTTGCTTCAGCGTCACGTCCATCACGCCCTGCAACAGCGAGAACGAGGTGGTGAACAGCGCCTGCGGCATCGGGTGCGTCTTCAGCCATTCGGCAAACAGCGCGCCGGCGGCTTCACGCTCATAGCTGTTGGCATACAGGTAATCGACGTGGCGGGGATCCTCTTGCCAGGCCCGGCGGAAGCCCTGCTCACGCAGGAAGCTGACCGAAAGCTCCGGCAAGGCGCCCAGATACAGCACCGATTCAGCCGGGAAGGTGCGCAGCTCCTGCGCCAGCGCAAAGGCATCTTCCTCGTCGGCCCCGACGACGCTGATGAAATGTTCGCGATCCAACGCGCGGTCCAGCGCGATGATCGGCAGCGGATCGTTGGCCCAGCGTTGATAGAAGGGGTGCTCCGGCGGCAAGGCGGTGGAAACGATGATGGCGTCCACCTGACGCTGCAGCAAATGCTCGATACAGCGCATTTCGTTGTCCGGCTGATCTTCGGAACAGGCGATCAGCAATTGATAACCACGCTGGCGCGCCTGACGCTCCAGGTAGTTGGCGATACGGGTATAGCTGGTATTTTCCAGATCCGGGATCACCAGGCCGATAGAACGGGTGCGCCCGGCGCGCAGCCCTGCCGCGACGGCATTCGGGTGATAGTTGTGCTCCCTAACCACGGCCATCACTTTCTCGACGGTTTTATCGCTGACACGATACTGCTTCGCCTTGCCGTTGATGACATAACTGGCCGTCGTGCGCGAAACGCCCGCGAGACGCGCGATTTCATCCAGTTTCACATTAACCCCTTAATGACGCTGAAAATAGAAGTGAAGGCTGTGCTCGGATTAACCATGGCATCCCGTACGGTTATTCAATCCAGCCTCTGCGATCTAACAGCAGAAAACACTACCTAGCAACCGCTTTTGCCGAAAGGTGCCAGCAATCGGGCAAAAAATACCGAAAAACAAAGGGCGCAGCCACGCCGCGCCCCGAATTATTCGCCGCCAGACCACGCTCAGCGCATGATTTTGTCGCCGCGCGACACGCCGACCACGCCGGAACGCGCCACTTCCACGATCTCCGCCACTTCACGCACCGCGCTCAGGAAGGCGTCCAGTTTATCGCTGGTGCCGGCCAGCTGCACCGTATACAGCGTCGCCGTCACATCAACGATCTGGCCGCGGAAAATGTCGGCGCAGCGCTTCACCTCTTCACGGCCGTAGCCGCTGGCCTGCAGCTTCACCAGCATGATCTCGCGCTCGACGTGGGCGCCCTGCACCAGCTCGCTAACGCGCAGCACGTCCACCAGCTTGTGCAACTGCTTCTCAATCTGCTCCAGCACTTTCTCGTCGCCGACGGTCTGGATAGTCATGCGCGACAGCGTCGGATCGTCGGTCGGCGCCACCGTCAGGCTCTCGATGTTGTAACCGCGCTGGGAGAACAACCCCACCACGCGCGAGAGGGCGCCGGATTCGTTTTCCAGCAAGACAGATAAAATACGGCGCATGGTCAGGTCCTCTCCGTTTTGCTAAGCCACATTTCGTCCATGCTTCCGCCGCGGATCTGCATCGGGTAAACATGTTCGGTTTCATCGACGGTCACGTCGACGAACACCAGCCGCTCTTTTTCCGCCAGCGCCTGCGCCAGCTTGCTTTCCAGCTCATCCGGCGTGCGGATGGCGATGCCGACATGGCCGTAAGCCTCGGCCAGCTTGACGAAGTCCGGCAGCGAATCCATGTAAGACTGCGAGTGGCGGCCGGAATAAATCATGTCCTGCCACTGCTTGACCATGCCCAGATAGCGGTTGTTGAGGTTCACCACCACCACCGGCAGGTTATATTGCAGCGCGGTGGACAGCTCCTGAATGTTCATCTGGATGCTGCCGTCGCCGGTGACGCACACCACGGTTTCCTCCGGCAGCGCCAGCTTGACGCCCAATGCCGCCGGCAGGCCGAAGCCCATGGTGCCGAGGCCGCCGGAGTTGATCCAACGGCGCGGTTTGTCGAACGGGTAATAGAGCGCGGCGAACATCTGGTGCTGCCCCACGTCGGAGGTCACATAGGCGTCGCCTTTGGTCAGGCGATGCAGGGTTTCGATCACCGCCTGCGGCTTGATGGTGCCGCTGTTTTTGTCGTACCCCAAACAGTCGCGGGCGCGCCACTGTTCAATAGACTGCCACCAATCGCGCAACGCATCGTGATCCTGCGCCTTGTCATCCTGCGCCAACAGCTCCAGCATCTGCACCAACACCTGTTTGGCATCGCCGACGATCGGAATATCGGCATCCACCGTTTTGGAGATCGAGGTCGGATCGATATCGATATGCAGCACGGTGGCATCCGGGCAGTATTTGGCCAGATTGTTGGTCGTGCGATCGTCGAAACGCACGCCGACCGCAAAGATCACGTCGGCATGGTGCATGGTTTTGTTGGCTTCATAAGTGCCGTGCATACCGAGCATGCCGACACTCTGGCGATGGGTGCCGGGGAAAGCGCCCAGTCCCATCAGGCTGCTGGTCACCGGCAGGTTCAGCTGCTCCGCCAACGCCAGCAGTTCGGCTTCGCAACCGGCGTTGATCGCGCCGCCGCCGACATACATCACCGGCTTCTTGGCCGCCAGGATGGTTTGCAACGCGCGTTTGATTTGCCCGCGATGGCCCTGCACCGTCGGGTTATAAGAACGCATGCTCACGTCCTGCGGGTAGGCATAAGGCATCCGCACCGCCGGGCCGACGATGTCTTTCGGCAGATCGATCACCACCGGGCCGGGGCGGCCGCTGGAGGCCAGGTAAAAGGCCTTCTTCAACACCGCCGGGATGTCTTCGGTGCGTTTTACCAGGAAGCTGTGTTTCACCACCGGCCGAGAAATCCCCACCATATCGCACTCCTGAAAGGCGTCGTAGCCGATCAGCGAGCTGGGCACCTGCCCCGACAGGACGACCATCGGGATCGAGTCCATATAAGCGGTAGCGATACCGGTAATGGCGTTGGTGGCGCCGGGGCCGGACGTCACCAGCACCACGCCCACTTCGCCGGTGGCGCGCGCGTAACCGTCGGCCATGTGCACCGCACCTTGCTCGTGGCGCACCAGAATATGATCGATCCCTCCGACCGTATGCAGGGCGTCGTAGATATCGAGCACCGCCCCGCCGGGGTAGCCGAATACATGTTTAACGCCCTGATCGATCAACGATCGGACGACCATCTCGGCTCCTGACAACATCTCCATGGGTTTGCCTCCAGGCTTGCTTATTCTTCTCTGGCGCCGGAACGTAGCGCCTGCTGCGGGGCAATGCCCCTAAATTTTTATGGGTTGTCGCTATCGAATTAACATAACGTCAGAATATGGGGCAGGCAAACGGCAAAATGGCTTAACGGCGGCGGGGTTATTGCCAAGCGGCTGGAGATCGCAGCTTTATAAAAACAATGCGCTAGCCTCAGGGGTGTTGGGCTAGGCATTGTTTCGAACAGGAGGAAAATTACAGAACTAAATCAGGTGAAGGATATGCCGCTTTTTTCGCCGGGCACATGGCCCGGCGGCGGCGTCAGGCCTGTTCCCGGTACATAGAGTCGATTTCGCGCTGATAGCGCTGCAGGATCACTTTGCGGCGCAGCTTCAGGGTTGGCGTCAGCTCCCCCAACTCCATGGAAAAAGCCGCCGGCAGCAGAGTGAACTTCTTCACCTGTTCGAAGCGCGCCAGCTCCTTTTGCATCTCGCGCAGGCGCTTTTCGAACATCGCGAGAATCTCGCCGTTGCGCAGCAGCTCCAGGCGATCCTGATACTTCAGGTTGACTGACTTCGCGTACTCTTCCAGCGACTCAAAGCACGGCACGATCAGCGCGGAAACGAACTTGCGCGCATCGGCGATGATCGCCACCTGCTCGATAAAGCGGTCCTGCGCCAACGTGCCTTCCAGCATCTGCGGCGCGATGTATTTGCCGCCGGAGGTTTTCATCAAATCCTTAAGGCGCTCGGTGATGAACAGATTGCCCTCTTCATCGATCGCCCCAGCGTCGCCGGTTTTCAGCCAGCCGTCTGCGGTAAAGGTCGCGGCGGTTTCCAACGGTTTGTTGAAATAGCCGCGCATCACGATCGGCCCGCGCACCTGAATTTCATTTTCTTCACCGATGCGCACCTCGACCTGCGGCAGCGGTTTACCGATAGAGCCGAAGCGGAAATGCCCTTCTTCCCAGCAGGACACGGTCGCACAGGTTTCGGTCATGCCGTAACCGTACTTGATGTTGACGCCCATCGCCTGGAAAAACAGGATCACATTGTCATCCAGCTTGGCGCCCGCCGCCGGCAGGAAGCGCACCCGACCGCCGAGGATACCGCGCAGCTTGCTCAATACCAGCTTGTCGGCCCAGCGGTGAGAGAGTTCGAACAGTTTGCCCAACGGTTTGCCGGCCCGCTCTTGCAGGAACTTGCGCTCCCCGCAGACGATCGCCCAGTGGAACAGCGCGCGGCGCAGCCAAGGGGCACGCGCCACTTTTTCATGCACCGCGCTGAAAATCTTCTCGTAGAAACGCGGCACCGCGCACATTAACGTCGGCCGCACCTGCCCCATCGCTTCCCGAACCCAGTCGGTGTTCGGCAGGAAAACGTTCTGCGCGCCGGAATGCATGACAAAGAAGCTCCAGGCACGCTCAAACACGTGCGACAGCGGCAGGAAACTGAGCGACACATCCTCTTCGCCGACCGTCAGTCTCTCATCATGCAGGTAGAGCTGCGCCGCCAGGTTGCGATAATCCAGCATCACCCCTTTCGGCTCGCCGGTGGTGCCCGAGGTATAGATCAGGGTGAAGAGATCCTGCAGGTCGCACTCTTCAATACGCTGCCGACGTTGAGCGATAAAAGCCGCCGGATCGACGGCATGCTCGAAGGCGCTCAGGTGTTGGGCTATCTCGCAATCGCGCAGATCGGCATCCTCGTCGAACACGATAATATGACGCAGTTGCGGACAGACGCCGCGCAGCGCGATGGCGGCGTCCAACTGCGCCTGTTCGCCGACGAACAGGATGCGAATGTCAGCGTCATTGATGACGAAGGCCGCCTGCGCCGGCGTATTGGTGGAATAGAGCGGTACGCTGACGCCACGCAGGTGCAGGATCGCGAGATCGGTCAACGACCAGGCCATCGTGTTATTGGCGAAGATACCGATACGTTCTTGCACTTCGGCGCCCAGCGCCAGCAGCCCGGCGGCAATGCGATCAATGCGGGCAGCCGCCGCTCCCCAGGTCAGTTGAAACTCGCCGTTGGGCGACCATTGGCGAAATGCTGTGCGATCGGCTCGGTGGGTAATTTGATGCTGTATACGATGGATCAAATGGTATTGCAGCAGATTAGTGATCATAGTGCTCTAAGCCTGAAATGAATCATACCGTTAAGCCTGAACGACGCCTTGCGGCCCTCATCTCAGCTTACACGTGTTTACTTTTTTCCGCGCAGTCTACCTACTCTCAGGCAGGGGGAAAAGCGATTTCAGCGTAGAAGTGTGAGCCAAAACTGAAGCCGGCTTTCGCGCTTTCATGGGTTGGACAGAACGGGAAGGAAAAGGTTTGATGGCGGCCATAAAACGCGGCCCGTTCGGGCCGCCACATCGAGTTAGTTTAAAATTCCAACTGGAAAGTAAAAATCAGAATATTAATTTATATTAATTGTTTTCGCTAAATGAACAAATTTACCCTAATAATAAGTTATTCTATCGCCGCAAAACCAAGAAACATCTTAATAAAAACACAGATAGTTCTTAGTTTTTATCATGAGAAAAAAACGCTCAGTTGAATATTATCTTTATATGGCTCCCATCTTTATCGCTTTACTTTGGGTTACCCGCCTCAATCAGGACAGATTTCATCCACTGGTGGCCTTTATCCCGCTCTGAAGATTCATGCCAGGACAGGTAGCAGGTGGCTTTATTATCGTTGCCACATAAAGGAACCGTCTTTATTTTCAACGCCTCCGTCTGCTGTCGCACCAACCAGGCGGGCGCAATCGCCACCATTTCCGTTTGCGACACCATATTCAACACGCTGTAAAGATCCGTGCACTGCTGCGTCACGGCACGCAGCATCGGCTCGTCTAAATAAAAAGGTTTACTGAACGATCCAAAACTTTCCAGGGAAACCGCAGCATGCTGCTCGGCCAGCATGTGCTCCGGCGTCACCTCCTCGCCTATTCTCGGGTGCGCCTGCGCAACCGCCAGCACTAATTCGTCGTCGAACATCGCCAGGCTGCGAAACTCCGCCGACTCGAAACGGCTGTAGCCGATGACAAACTCGACGTCCTGATAACGCAATTGATGTTCAATATTATTGTTAATGTATGACTTTATTTGCAGGTTAAGCTGCGGCGCTATCTGTTTGACGTGATTGATTATCCCGGCGCCCAGACGCAAATCGAGCGGGCTGCACAGCGACAGTGAGAACGCTCGCGTGCTGGTCAGCGGCTCAAACTCAGATCCCGGCAACTCATTCTGCACCAGCTGCAGCGCTTGCCGCACCGGCCCGAACAGCTGCCTGGCCCGCATGGTGGGCTGGATCCCGCGGCCGCAGCGCACGAACAGTTCGTCGTTGAACATCACCTTCAGGCGCGCTACCGCATTGCTCACCGCCGGCTGCGACATCCCTAACGAATTAGCGGCTCGCGTAATATTTTGCATTTGCATCACGGCGTCAAACACCGTCAGTAAATTAAGATCGACGCTGCGCAAATGAATGTCCGCCGGCTCTTTGACCATGGCGATTTCTGAATCATATTCAGCCATATTTCACTCCACTAAATCCTGTGTAGATAATCTAATCCTTATGCTCGACAAACAATGAAACGCCGCATTGTCTTATCTTTGCACGACAAATTCTGCCATTACCGTCATCAACCGATAAAAAAACCTCGTGTTATCGACACGATATAAGTCGTATATGGAATACATGTCAGCAGCTTCCCCCGTCAGCGAGAAGAATGCCACCTGGGTAGTACTAATAATTAGGTATCAACAATGATTAATACAATTGAACAACGTCGCCGCACTGTATGAGACAAACTATAAAAACACATCATAAGCAATCAAACCATCTAAAAACACCGCTCACTTTGTGTAAAAACGCATTATTTTGTTATATTATGACTAAAACAATCAATTATTCATATGAGTTCAATTTAAACCATTTGTATTGAAAATGTTATTTCATTGCTCCCCGTGATTAATCCCTCTTGTTTTTTTCATCACAAATCTTAACGCAACGAAATCCAGAAGCAATTAGCGCAGTATATATTCGATTCGTTTATGCTAAGCAGCACGCAAACTGGTCCCATTTTTTTCTCTAAGGCGTCGTTTTTTTGCCGAATGATCCTCTGTTTAGCTAATGGGCTGATACATTGTCCCCGCATTCAATCAGGTGTTGACATCGCCAGGCCAATCACGTATCAAATTAGGCAGACACCCAATTTAAGAGAAGCTGAACCCTTATGATCCGTACTCACCGTCTACTAGGCCTACTACTTAACGCATCTTGTTTGCGCGGTATGCCTATGGACGAAGTTCGGAACTGACTCAGCCGATCACCCATAAGAAACCCGCGCTACTGCGCGGGTTTTTTTTTGCCCGCTTAGCGTGAAATCAACACGATAAGGAATGCACCGATGAGCCAACAAGTCATTATTTTCGATACCACGCTGCGTGATGGCGAGCAGGCGCTGCAGGCCAGCCTGAGCGTAAAAGAGAAGATTCAGATTGCGCTGGCGCTGGAAAGAATGGGCGTTGACGTGATGGAAGTCGGCTTCCCGGTCTCTTCGCCGGGCGACTTCGAGTCGGTGCAAACCATCGCGCGCCAGATCAAAAACAGCCGCGTCTGCGGCCTGGCCCGCTGCGTGGACAAAGACATTGACGTGGCCGCCGAAGCGCTGCGCGTCGCCGAAGCGTTCCGCATCCACGTATTCCTGGCCACCTCGACCCTGCACATCGAATCGAAGCTGAAGCGCTCGTTCGACGAAGTGCTGGAGATGGCGGTGCGCTCGGTAAAACGCGCCCGCAACTACACCGACGACGTGGAGTTCTCCTGTGAAGACGCCGGCCGCACGCCGATCGACAATCTGTGTCGCGTGGTTGAAGCCGCCATCAACGCCGGCGCCACCACCATCAATATCCCGGACACCGTCGGCTACACCACGCCGAACCAGTTCGGCGGCATCATCACTACCCTGTATGACCGCGTGCCGAACATCGACAAAGCCATCATCTCCGTGCACTGCCACGACGATTTGGGCATGGCGGTCGGCAACTCCATCGCCGCGGTGCAGGCCGGCGCCCGCCAGGTGGAAGGCACCCTGAACGGCATTGGTGAACGCGCCGGCAACTGTTCGCTGGAAGAAGTAATCATGGCGATTAAAGTGCGCCAGGACATCATGAACGTGCACACCAACATCAATCACCAGGAAATCTTCCGCACCAGCCAGATCGTCAGCCAGCTGTGCAACATGCCGATCCCGGCCAACAAGGCGATCGTCGGCTCCAACGCCTTCGCCCATTCCTCCGGCATTCACCAGGACGGCGTGCTGAAGAACCGCGAAAACTACGAAATCATGACCCCGCAGTCGATCGGCCTGAAAGACGTGCAGTTGAACCTGACCTCCCGCTCCGGCCGCGCGGCGGTGAAACACCGCATGGAAGAGATGGGCTACCAGGAACAGGATTACAACCTGGATAGCCTGTACGCCGCCTTCCTAAAGCTGGCCGACAAAAAGGGCCAGGTATTCGACTACGATCTGGAGGCGCTGGCCTTCATCAACAAACAGCAGGAAGAGCCGGAGCACTTCAGCCTGGGTTACTTCAGCGTGCAGTCCGGCAGCAGCATCATGGCCACCGCCTCGGTGAAACTGATCTGCGGCGGCGAAGAGAAAGCTGAAGCCGCCACCGGCAACGGCCCGGTCGATGCGGTCTATCAGGCGATAAATCGCATCACCGACTACCCGATCGAGCTGGTGAAGTACCAGTTGACCGCCAAGGGCCATGGCCGCGACGCGCTGGGCCAGGTGGATATCGTGGTCTCTTACAACGGCCGCCGCTTCCACGGCGTGGGTCTGGCGACCGACATCGTCGAATCCTCCGCCAAGGCGATGGTGCACGTGTTGAACAATATTTGGCGCTCACAGCAGGTAGAAAAAGAAAAGCAGCGCCTGCAGCAAAACAAACATCAAAATAATCAGGAAACGGTGTGAACATGACGAAGACTTATCACATTGCCGTCTTGCCCGGAGACGGCATCGGCCCGGAAGTAATGGCTCAGGCGCGCAAAGTGTTGGACGCGGTGCGTCAACGCTTTGACATTCGCATCACCACCGCCGAGTACGACGTCGGCGGCATCGCCATCGATCGCCACGGCAGCCCGCTGCCGGCGGCGACCGTCGCCGGCTGCGAGCAGGCCGACGCCATCCTGTTCGGCTCGGTGGGCGGCCCGAAATGGGAACACCTGCCGCCGGCCGAGCAGCCGGAACGCGGCGCGCTGTTGCCGCTGCGCAAGCACTTCAAACTGTTCAGCAACCTGCGCCCGGCGCGCCTGTATCAAGGGTTGGAGGCATTCTGCCCGCTGCGCGCCGACATCGCCGCCCGCGGCTTCGACATTCTGTGCGTGCGCGAATTGACCGGCGGCATCTATTTCGGCCAGCCGAAGGGCCGCGAAGGCCAGGGCATGCAGGAACGCGCCTTCGATACCGAGATGTATCACCGTTTCGAGATTGAACGCATCGCGCGCATCGCCTTCGAATCCGCCCGCAAGCGCCGCCACAAAGTGACGTCGATCGACAAGGCCAACGTGCTGCAAAGCTCCATTCTGTGGCGTGAAGTGGTCAATCAGGTCGCCAAGGATTACCCGGACGTGTCGCTGTCGCACATGTATATCGACAACGCCACCATGCAGTTGATCAAGGATCCGTCCCAGTTCGACGTGCTGCTGTGCTCCAATCTGTTCGGCGACATTCTGTCCGACGAGTGCGCGATGATCACCGGCTCGATGGGCATGCTGCCGTCCGCCAGCCTGAATGAGCAAGGCTTCGGCCTGTACGAACCGGCGGGCGGTTCCGCGCCGGATATTGCAGGCAAAGGCATCGCCAACCCGATTGCGCAGATCCTGTCCGCCACCCTGCTGCTGCGTTACAGCCTGGGCGCCGATGAAGCGGCCGACGCCGTGGAGCGCGCCATCAACCAGGCGCTGGAACAGGGCTACCGCACCGCCGATCTGGCCGGTGACGGCAAAGCCGTCAGCACCGATGAAATGGGCGACATCATCGCCCGCTTTGTAGCTCAGGGGGCATAACATGGCCAAGACCTTATACCAGAAGCTGTACGACGCCCACGTGGTGCACGAAGCGCCGAACGAAACGCCGTTGCTGTATATCGACCGTCACCTGGTGCACGAAGTCACCTCGCCGCAGGCGTTCGACGGCCTGCGCGCCATGGGCCGCAAGGTGCGCCAGCCCGGCAAAACCTTCGCCACCATGGATCACAACGTGTCGACCCAAACCAAAGACATCAACGCCAGCGGCGAAATGGCGCGCATCCAGATGCAGGAGTTGATCAAGAACTGCGCGGAATTCGGCGTTTCGCTGTATGACCTGAATCACCCGTTCCAGGGCATCGTGCACGTGATCGGGCCTGAGCAAGGCATGACGCTGCCGGGCATGACCATCGTCTGCGGCGACTCGCACACCGCCACCCACGGCGCTTTCGGCTCGTTGGCGTTCGGCATCGGCACTTCCGAAGTGGAACACGTGCTGGCGACCCAGACCCTGAAACAGGGCCGCGCCAAGACCATGAAGATTGAAGTCACCGGCGACGCCGCCGAGGGCATCACCGCCAAAGACATCGTGCTGGCAGTGATCGGCAAAACCGGCAGCGCCGGCGGCACCGGCCACGTGGTGGAGTTCTGCGGCAAGGCGATCGAAGCGTTGAGCATGGAAGGCCGCATGACCCTGTGCAACATGGCGATCGAAATGGGTGCCAAAGCCGGGTTGGTCGCGCCGGACGACACCACCTTCGCCTACCTGAAGGGGCGTCAGTTCGCACCGACCGGCGAAAACTGGGAGCAGGCGGTCGCCTATTGGCGCACGCTGAAGTCCGACGCCGACGCCCAGTTCGATACCGTGGTGACGCTGCGCGCCGAAGAGATCGCGCCGCAGGTCACCTGGGGCACCAATCCCGGCCAAGTGATCGCCGTCAATCAGGCGATCCCGGCGCCGGAATCGTTCAGCGATCCGGTCGAGCGCGCCTCCGCTGAGAAAGCGCTGGCCTACATGGATTTGAAGCCGGGCATCAAATTGACCGACGTGCCGATCGACAAAGTGTTCATCGGCTCCTGCACCAACTCACGCATCGAAGATCTGCGCGCGGCGGCGGCTATCGCCAAGGGGCGCAAGGTCGCCAGCGGCGTGCAGGCCATCGTGGTGCCGGGATCCGGCCCGGTGAAGGCCCAGGCGGAAGCCGAAGGGTTGGACAAAATCTTTATCGAAGCCGGTTTCGAATGGCGTTTGCCGGGTTGCTCAATGTGTCTGGCGATGAACAACGACCGTCTGAATCCGGGCGAGCGCTGCGCGTCCACCAGCAACCGTAACTTCGAAGGGCGTCAGGGCCGCGGCGGGCGCACCCACCTGGTCAGCCCGGCGATGGCCGCCGCGGCCGCCGTCGCCGGTCACTTCGCCGACATCCGTGATATTCACTAAGGGGCTAACGTGGCTAAATTTACTCAACATACCGGCTTAGTGGTGCCTTTGGATGCGGCCAACGTCGACACCGACGCCATTATTCCCAAGCAGTTTTTACAGAAGGTCACCCGCACCGGTTTCGGCCAGCACCTGTTCAACGACTGGCGCTTCCTCGACGACGCCGGCCAGCAACCGAACCCGGCGTTCGTGCTGAACAAACCGCGCTATAAAGGCGCCAGCATCCTGTTGGCGCGCGAAAACTTCGGCTGCGGCTCTTCGCGCGAACACGCCCCCTGGGCGCTGACCGACTACGGGTTCAAAGTGGTGATCGCGCCGAGCTTCGCCG
>NZ_JVEL01000035.1:0-41860 GCF_001076875.1 Serratia sp. 506_PEND | reverse complement strand
GCCAAGGTTGCCCCGAACCGTGCAGAAATGATTGTCACCCCACACGCCGCGCGGTGGCCGCCCGGCGCTGCGCGTGGTGAAATAACCCCGTGAGAACAAACGAAAAAGCACCCCATGGGGGTGCTTTTTTTTGCCCGGCAGACGCGCTCAGCCTTTCAACGCGGCAATGCAGGCGTCGCGCGGCGCGCTGAGATCGCCTACGCGCACGGTAGATAGGGCGTGGGCTGCACGCTCACGGAAACTGGTGATGGCGGTGTCGCCTTGCACCTCCGGCGGCGCGGTGCAAATGTCATTGAGCGGCAGATCGTTGCCTTTGTTGAGCGCCTGCAACACCGCCGCCGGATTGTAGATCAGGGCCGCGGAGAGGGCCGATTTGATGCCGGCGGTAAAGCCGGCATTGCCGCCGCCGGCCAACTTGGGCGCCAGGGCAATCCAGCTGTCGTCCCCCAGCCGGATGCTGTTTTCCACGGCGCCGAACTGCCCGGCCTTGCCCAACTGCACCACGACCGGCCGTGCGCCGCGCGCTTCGATATTGTAACCAACCTCCTGCGAATCCAGCGCCATGGCTGAAGCGCTGAAACTGACGGCCAGCAGCGCGCCGGCCAACAGGGAAATGGAGCATTTCATGTTCGCTATCCTTATCTCGGTGTCAGGCGCAGCCGCGCCCCGCAATGGTGCTAACTCAATACTATAGCGCGTTGAGGCGGTGGGGAGAGGGGAGGTTGTTACAAAGCGTGGCAGGCTAAAAAAAGAGGCCCGGCAATATGCCGAGCCTCTGATGGTACGGAAGGTTTACACTTCCAGGTAGTTCATGATGCCGTCTGCCGCTTTACGGCCTTCGGCGATCGCCGTCACTACCAGGTCAGATCCGCGCACTGCGTCACCACCGGCGAAGATTTTCGGGTTGCTGGTCTGGAACGCGTTGTCGCTGCCTTCCGGCGCCAGGATGCGGCCCTGTTTATCGAGCTGCACATCGTGTGCCGCCAGCCAGTCCATGCGGTGCGGGCGGAAGCCGAACGCCATCACCACCGCGTCCGCGTCGATCACGTGTTCGGAACCTGGCACCTGCTCCGCCGTCTGACGGCCATTGGCATCCGGCGCGCCCAGCTGAGTGCGCACCATTTTCACTCCGGCCACGCGGCCGGCGCTGTTCAGTTCGATGCTCAGCGGCTGCAGGTTGAACTGGAAGTCCACCCCTTCTTCCCGGGCGTTCTTCACTTCGCGTTTGGAGCCCGGCATGTTGGCTTCGTCGCGGCGGTAGGCGCAGATGACCTGCGTTGCGCCCTGACGCACCGAGGTGCGCACGCAGTCCATGGCGGTATCGCCGCCGCCCAGCACCACCACCCGTTTGCCTTCCATGCTGACGTAAGGCTCGTGCTGATCGGTTTCATACCCCATCAGCTGCTTGGTGTTGGCGATCAGGAACGGCAGTGCGTCGTACACGCCCTGCGCTTCCTCATTCTCCAGGCCGCCGCGCATCGACTGATAGGTGCCGACGCCGAGGAACACCGCATCGTACTCGCTCAGCAAGGTCTCCATGCTGACATCTTTGCCCACTTCGGTGTTCAACTGGAACTCGATGCCCATCTCGCTGAAGATGCCGCGGCGCTTGACCATCACTTCCTTTTCCAGCTTGAAAGCCGGGATGCCGAAGGTCAGCAGGCCGCCGATCTCTGGATGACGGTCATACACCACCGCTTTGACGCCGTTGCGGGTCAGCACGTCGGCGCAGGCCAGCCCGGCAGGGCCGGCACCGACGATCGCCACGCGCTTGCCGGTCGGCTGCACGTGCGACATGTCCGGCTTCCAGCCCATTTCGATGGCCTTATCGCTGATGTAGCGCTCGATATTGCCGATGGTGACCGCGCCGAACTCGTCGTTCAGGGTGCAGGAGCCTTCGCACAGGCGATCCTGCGGGCATACGCGGCCGCACACTTCCGGCAGGCTGTTGGTCTGATGCGCCAGGTCGGCCGCTTCCATGATGCGGCCTTCGTTGGCCAGTTTCAGCCAGTTCGGGATGTAGTTGTGCACCGGGCACTTCCACTCGCAATACGGGTTGCCGCAGGACAGACAGCGGTCCGCCTGGGCCTTGGCCTGGGTTTCCGAAAACGGTTCGTAGATCTCGACGAACTCGATTTTGCGGATCTTCAGCGGTTTCTTTGGCGGATCAACACGCTGCAGGTCGATAAATTGGTAAACGTTCTGGCTCATTAATGACCTACCTCTTACTGCGCCTGCACCCGCAGCTCGGCTGCGGAACGGCTACGGTGACCCAACAGCGCTTTGACATCGCTGGACTTCGGTTTGACCAAGGCGAACTTCGGCGCCCACTCCGGCCAGTTGGCCAGGATCTCTTCCGCGCGGGAAGAGCCGGTCGCCTGCACGTGTTCGGTGATCAGGCCGCGCAGGTGCTCCTCATGGATCGCCAGCTGATCGACATCCAGCACTTCCACCAGCTCCGGGTTTACGCGCTTGCGGAACTCGCCGTCTTCGTCCAGCACGTAGGCGAAGCCGCCGGTCATGCCGGCACCGAAGTTGATGCCGGTTTTACCCAGCACGCAGACGATGCCGCCGGTCATGTATTCGCAGCCGTTGTCGCCGATGCCTTCCACCACGGTGATGGCGCCGGAGTTGCGCACCGCGAAGCGTTCGCCCGCGCGGCCGGCGGCGAACAGCTTGCCGCCGGTGGCGCCGTACAGGCAGGTGTTGCCGACGATGCTGGCTTCATGGCTGCGGAAGGCGGAGCCGATCGGCGGACGCACCGCGATGCTGCCGCCGGCCATGCCTTTGCCGACATAGTCGTTGGCGTCGCCGGTCAGGGTCAACTCGACGCCGCCGGCGTTCCAGACGCCGAAGCTCTGCCCGGCGGTGCCGGAGAAGTGCGCCTTGATCGGATCGGCTGCCATCCCCTGATCGCCGTGTACGTTGGCGATCGCGCCGGACAGCATGGCGCCCACGGAGCGGTCGGTGTTGCGAATGTCGAAGTAGAAGGTTTTACCCTGCTTCGCTTCGATGTACGGTTCCGCCTGCGCCAGCAACTCTTTGTTCAGCAGACCCTTGTCGAACGCCGGGTTGCTGCTTTCGGTACAGTACACCGCTTTGCCCTGATGCGGCGTGGCGGTTGTCAGCAACGGCGACAGATCCAGCTTGTTCTGCTTGGCGGAAATGCCGTCCAGCTCGGTCAGGAACTCGGTGCGGCCGATCAGATCCACCAGTTGGCTCACGCCCAGTTGAGCCATGATCTCGCGGGTTTCACGCGCGATAAACTGGAAGTAATTCGTCACGCGTTCCGGCAGGCCGTGGTAGTGATCGCGGCGCAGCTTGTCGTCCTGAGTCGCGACGCCGGTCGCGCAGTTGTTGAGGTGGCAGATGCGCAGGTATTTGCAGCCCAGCGCCACCATCGGCCCGGTGCCGAAGCCGAAGCTTTCCGCGCCCAGGATCGCCGCTTTGACGATGTCCACGCCGGTTTTCAGACCGCCGTCCACCTGCAGGCGGATCTTGTGGCGCAGGCCGTTGGCCACCAGCGCCTGCTGGGTTTCCACCAGGCCCAGTTCCCATGGGCAGCCGGCATATTTTACCGAGGACAGCGGGCTGGCGCCGGTGCCGCCGTCGTAACCGGCGATGGTGATCAGATCGGCATAGGCTTTCGCCACCCCGGTGGCGATGGTGCCGACGCCCGGCTCGGACACCAGTTTCACCGAGATCACCGCCTTCGGGTTGACCTGCTTCAGATCGAAGATCAGCTGCGCCAGATCTTCGATCGAGTAGATGTCGTGGTGCGGCGGCGGGGAGATCAACGTCACGCCCGGCACCGAGTAACGCAGTCTGGCGATGTACGGGGTGACTTTATCGCCCGGCAGCTGGCCGCCTTCGCCCGGCTTGGCGCCTTGCGCCACCTTAATCTGGATCACGTCGGCGTTCACCAGGTAGGCCGGCGTTACGCCGAAGCGGCCGGAGGCCACCTGTTTGATGCGCGACACCTTGTTGGTGCGGTAGCGCGCCGGATCTTCGCCGCCTTCGCCGGAGTTGGAGAAGCCGCCGAGGCCGTTCATGGCGATCGCCAGTGACTCGTGCGCTTCCGGGCTCAGCGCGCCGATCGACATCGCCGCCGTGTCGAAGCGTTTGAACAGCGATTCCGCCGGCTCGACCTGATCGACCGGGATCGGTTCGCCTTTCGGCGTGATGGCCAGCAGATCGCGCAGCATGGCGACCGGCCGCTCGTTCACCAGCTTGGCGTAGGCCTGGTAGTCGCTGTACTCGCCGCTGTGCACCGCTTTTTGCAGCGAGTTCACCACGTCCGGGTTGTAGGCGTGGTATTCGCCGCCGTGCACGAACTTCAGCAGGCCGCCTTGCTCCAGCGGCTTGCGTTTCAGCCAGGCGCGCTTGGAAAGGTTCTGCAGATCCTGCTGGAAGTCGCTGAAGCTGGCGCCGCCGATGCGGCTGACCACGCCCTGGAAGCACAGATCCGCCAGATCGCGGTGCAGGCCGACCGCTTCGAACAGCTTGGAACAGCGGTAAGAGGCGATGGTCGAGATGCCCATCTTGGACATGATCTTGTACAGGCCTTTGTTGATGCCGTTGCGGTAGTTCAGCATCACGTCGCGGTATTTCTTGTCGATCGCCTGGCTGTCCACCAGTTTGGCCAGGGTTTCATAGGCCAGATACGGGTAGATGGCGGTCGCGCCGAAGCCGAGCAGCACGGCGAAGTGGTGCGGATCGCGGGCGCTGGCGGTTTCAACGATCAGGTTGGCGTCGCAGCGCAGGCTTTTCTCCACCAGCCGGGTCTGCACGGCGCCAACGGCCATCGGGGCCGGTACCGGCAGGCGGCCGGGCGCGATGGCGCGGTCGGACAGCACCAACAGCACCGCGCCTTCGCGCACCTTGCGTTCCGCTTCGTCGCACAGGGCGCGAATGGTTTGCTCCAGATCCTGCTGCTGCGGATCGAAGGTCAGATCGAGCGTCTCGGCGCGATAGTATTCGCCTTCCAGCGTGGTGAGCTGTTTGAAATCGGAGTACAGCAGGATCGGCGATTTGAAGCTCAGGCGGTGCGCCTGGCCTTCGGCTTCGCAGAACACGTTCATTTCACGGCCGATACTGGTGGCCAGCGACATGACGTGCGCTTCGCGCAGCGGATCGATCGGCGGGTTGGTGACCTGCGCGAACTGCTGGCGGAAGTAGTCGTAAACGATGCGCGGCCGGCTGGAGAGCACGGCGAACGGGGTATCGTCGCCCATTGAGCCGGTGGCTTCCTGGCCAATCTCGCCCAGCACGCGGATCACCTGATCCAGCTCTTCGCTGCTGTAGCCGAACTGTTTCTGGTAGGTTTCGAGCTGCGCGTCGTCGAGCTCGCGGCTGCCGACCTGATCGTCCGGCAGATCTTCGAACGGCACCAGGCGTTTGACGTTTTTCTCCATCCACTCTTTATACGGGTGGCGGCTTTTCAGATCGTTGTCGGTTTCCGCCGAGTGCAGAATGCGGCCGCTGCGGGTGTCGATCACCATCAGCTCGCCGGGGCCGACGCGGCCTTTTTCCACCACTTCATCCGGCTGGTAATCCCAGATGCCGACTTCGGAGGCGCAGGTGATCAGCTTGTCTTTGGTGATCACGTAGCGCGCCGGGCGCAGGCCGTTGCGATCGAGGTTACAGGCGGCGTAGCGGCCGTCGGACATCACGATGCCGGCCGGGCCGTCCCACGGCTCCATGTGCATCGAGTTGAAGTCGAAGAAGGCGCGCAGATCGCCGTCCATGTCGGGGTTGTTCTGCCAGGCCGGCGGCACCAGCAGGCGCATGGCGCGGATGAGATCCATCCCGCCCGCCAGCAGCAGCTCCAGCATGTTGTCCAGCGAGCTGGAGTCGGAGCCGGTTTCGTTGACGAACGGCGCGGCGGCCTGCAGATCCGGGATCAGCGGCGTTTGGAATTTATAGGTACGGGCGCGCGCCCACTGGCGGTTGCCGGTGATGGTGTTGATTTCGCCGTTGTGTGCCAGGTAGCGGAACGGCTGAGCCAGCGGCCAGCGCGGGACGGTGTTGGTGGAGAAGCGCTGGTGGAACAGGCAAATGGCCGACTCCAGGCGCAGGTCCGCCAGATCGAGATAGAAGCGCGGCAGATCCGCAGGCATGCACAGGCCTTTATAGATCGTCACCAGGTTGGAGAAGCTGCAGACGTAGAAGCTGTCATCCTGCACCCGTTTCTCGATGCGGCGGCGCGCCACGAACAGGCGGCGCTCCATATCGCGCGGGCGCCAGCCGGCCGGGGCGTTAACGAAGATTTGCTCAATGCGCGGCAGGGAGGAGAGGGCGATTTCACCCAGCACGTCCGGGTTGGTCGGCACTTCACGCCAGCCGACGATCGACAGCGTTTCGTTTTGCAGCTCTTCTTCCACGATGCGGCGGCTGAGGCGCGCTTCCTCTTCATTCTGGCTGAGGAACATCATGCCGACGGCGTAGTTTTTGGCCAAACGCCAGCCGCGCTCTTCCGCCACCATGCGGAAGAAGCGATCGGGTTTTTGCAGCAACAGGCCGCAGCCGTCGCCGGTCTTGCCGTCGGCCAGGATCGCGCCGCGGTGCTGCATGCGGGCCAGCGCGTGAATGGCGGTGCGCACCACCTTGTGGCTAGGTTCGCCTTCTATATGGGCGATCAGGCCGAAACCACAGTTGTCCCTCTCTTGGGATTTATCGTACAACATATCGTGAACCTCCCCAGGCTCTGCGTGACTCTCACAACCTACTGCGAGGGGGCTTCCCAATTTCAGGCAGAAGTCCAATCAGCAAGTTAACCCCGCCAATCTGCTTTTCCGCCCTCCATCAATGGCCTCTCGTGACGGTCTCACAAGTGGTATAGGACTTGTTTTAAGAGGGAGTCTTCAATTACTGCATAAATATGACGAGACGTTTGCCCGTCCAGAAAGCTTCCAGCGGACTTCCAACTTAGCGAGAAAGAATTCGCAGGTCAAATGTGGGCTTAAGATAGATTCTTATCGAATTAGTGATGTTTATTTATTTGAAAAATAAGTGTTTTAATGCATTTTTGCACTATCGTGGGGCAACGTCGATCCCCGCAGAAGTGTGAGCTGTCTCACTATAGTGCAACCCCTTAATCTCTGCACCATGCTAGTGCGGGGGTTAATGCCAGAATTTTATTCTATAAGATATTGCTTGGCTGATGTTTATGACTATTTTTCACCGTGTTGTCATATTGCCGTTAACGGTTGCGTGACGATTAGAATAATTCATCAGAATTATAGTGAATTGATTTGCATTTATGATGAATAGTTATGCCTGGTGACGCCTTGCGGGGAAAGCGTTGATCTCTGTCATCGCGGGAAAAACCGTTTCTTATTAGCATCGCGGCTTTGAACACAGAGAACCACCAAGATTATGCAGTTGCCGCAATTAGTCAATATGTTTGGCGCGGATCTCCAGCGCCGCTATGGCGAAAAGATCCATAAACTCACGCTGCACGGCGGATTCGGCTGCCCTAACCGCGACGGCACGTTGGGGCGCGGCGGCTGTACGTTCTGCAACGTCGCCTCGTTTGCCGATGAGGCGATGCAGCGCCAGAGCATCGGCGAACAGCTGGCGCAGCAGGCCGCGCGGGTCGATCGGGCGCGGCGCTATCTGGCCTATTTCCAGGCCTATACCAGCACCTATGCGGAGGTTGAACGGCTGGAGGCGATGTATCGGCAGGCGTTGGCGCAGAGCGCCATGGTCGGACTGTGCGTCGGCACCCGGCCGGACTGCGTGCCGGCCGCCGCGCTGGATCTGTTGACGGGATACCGCGAGCAAGGCTATGAGGTGTGGCTGGAGCTGGGGCTACAGACGGCGCATGATAAAACACTGAAGCGCATCAACCGCGGCCATGATTTTCGCTGTTATCAGCAGACTGCGCGGCTGGCCCGGCAGCGCGGGCTGAAGGTGTGCTGCCATCTGATCGTCGGGCTGCCGGGAGAAACCCAGCGCGATCATCTGCTTACGCTGCAGCGGGTGACGGAGACCGGCGTCGACGGCATCAAGCTGCATCCGCTGCACGTTGTCACCGGCAGTATCCTGGCGCGGGCGTGACAGGCCGGGCGGTTGCCCGAACTGGCGCTGGAGGATTACGCCGCCAGCGCCGGGGAGATGATCCGCCATACGCCGGGCGAGGTGGTGTACCACCGTCTTTCCGCCAGCGCCCGGCGGCCGACGCTGCTGGCGCCGCTGTGGTGCGAAAACCGCTGGAGCGGCATGCAGGCGGTCGGCGCTTATCTGCAACGGCACGGCGGGCAGGGCAGCGCGCTGGATGAAAAACGGCGCTACCGGCCCGGCATGCCGCTCTGAAGTGCAATCTTTGCCACACTTCGGCGTTTGCCGCCTTATCTCACCGCTGTTTTACGGTATGATTCAAAAGATTGTGTCTGAAGGGAGCCGCTATGAAGCAAATCCGGGTGTTGGCCCAGTACTACGTTGATTTAATGGTGAAACTGGGGTTGGTGCGCTTCTCGCTGCTGCTGGCCTCGGCGCTGGTGGTGCTGGCGATGGTGGTGCAGATGGCGGTGACCATGCTGCTGCGCGGCGAAGTGGAAAGCATCGACGTGGTGCGTTCGATCTTCTTCGGCCTGTTGATCACCCCGTGGGCGGTCTATTTTCTCTCGGTGGTGGTGGAACAGTTGGAAGAGTCGCGCCAACGGCTGGCGAGGCTGGTGGACAAGCTCGAAGAGATGCGCCACCGCGATCTGGAGCTCAATCAGCAGCTCAAAGACAATATCAGCCAGCTGAATCAGGAGATCGCCGACCGTATCAAGGCGGAAGAAGAGCGCCTGCAGGTGATGGAAAAGCTGACGGAAGAGATGGAACAGCGCGAGCTGGCGCAGATTGAGCTGGGCCAGCAATCGGCGCTGTTGCGTTCCTTCCTCGATGCCTCGCCGGATTTGGTCTACTACCGCAACGAAGACAAAGAGTTTTCCGGCTGTAACCGCGCGATGGAACTGCTGACCGGCAAGAGCGAGAAACAGCTGATCGGCCTGACGCCGTTCGACGTCTACGGCCAGGAGATCGCCGAAAAGGTCATTGAGACCGACGAGAAGGTGTTCCGCCACAACGTTTCGCTAACCTACGAACAATGGCTGGTGTATCCCGACGGCCGCAAGGCCTGTTTCGAGCTGCGCAAGGTCCCGTTTTACGACCGGGTAGGCAAACGCCACGGGCTGATGGGCTTCGGACGCGATATTACCGAGCGTAAGCGCTACCAGGACGCGCTGGAGAACGCCAGCAGGGAGAAGACCACCTTTATCTCCACCATCAGCCACGAGCTGCGTACGCCGCTTAACGGCATCGTCGGCCTGAGCCGCATTCTGCTCGATACCGAGCTGAACGACGAGCAGCTGAAATACCTGAAGACCATCCACGTCAGCGCCATCACCCTCGGCAATATCTTCAACGACATTATCGAAATGGACAAGCTCGAGCGGCGCAAGGTGCAGCTCGACAACCAGCCGGTGGACTTCACCGGTTTTCTGGCGGATTTGGAGAACCTCTCGGGCCTGCTGGCGCAGCCGAAAGGGCTGCAGTTCGTCATGGAGCCGCAGACGCCGCTGCCGCAGCAGATCGTGACCGACGGCACCCGCCTGCGGCAGATCTTGTGGAATCTGATCGGCAACGCGGTGAAATTTACCCAGCAGGGGCAAATTGTGGTGCGCGTGCGGCGCGAGGCGCAGGAGAAACTGGTGTTCGAGGTGGAAGACTCGGGCATGGGCATCCCGCAGGACGAGCAGGACAAGATCTTCGCCATGTATTACCAGGTGAAAGATCAGCGCGGCGGCCGCCCGGCCACCGGCACCGGCATCGGGTTGGCGGTCTCCAAGCGGCTGGCGCAGAGCATGGGCGGCGACATTACCGTGCGCAGCGAACAAGGGCACGGTTCTTGCTTTACCTTAACCATCAAGGCGCCGGCGGTGCAGGAAGCCGTCAGCGCGGCGCCGGAAGAAGAGGCGCTGCCGTTGCCGGCGCTGCACATCCTGCTGGTGGAGGATATCGAACTGAACGTGATCGTGGCGCGCTCGGTGCTGGAGAAGCTGGGCAACAGCGTCGACGTGGCGATGAACGGCCACGATGCGCTGGCGATGTTCGATCCGGACGAGTTCGATCTGGTGCTGCTGGACATTCAACTGCCGGACATGACCGGGCTGGACATCGCCCGGGCGCTGCGCGAGCGCTATGCCGGGCAGGCGCTGCCGCCGTTGGTGGCCCTGACCGCCAACGTGCTGAAAGACAAAAAAGAGTATCTCGAGGCGGGCATGGACGATGTGCTGAGCAAGCCGCTGTCGGTGCCGGCGCTGACCAAGGTCATCAAACACTATTGGGATCATCAACCTTCTCACACTTCAAAGAAAACGGAGCACAAGGCGATGCAGATTAATGAGTCGTTACTCGATACCGCGATGCTGGAACAGTACATGGATCTGGTTGGCCCGCAGTTGATCCACCAAAGCCTGGAGATGTTCGAACAGATGATGCCGGGCTATCTGGCGGTGCTGGACTCCAACATGACGGCGCGCGATCAGAAAGGCATCACTGAGGAAGGGCATAAGATCAAGGGCGCCGCCGGTTCGGTCGGTCTGCGCCATCTGCAGCAGCTGGCGCAGCAGATTCAAACGCCGACGCTGCCGGCCTGGTGGGATAACGTGCAGGATTGGGTAGATGAGCTGAAACAAGAGTGGCGCAACGACGTGCAGGTACTGCGGGCTTGGGTTGAGAACGCTGAAAAAAAATGACCCCGACCTAAGCCGGGGTGCGCGAATATTGCGCCAACACCAGGGAAATTGTGAACCTGCGTATTGGTTTCAGTGTTCTGGTCGAGCAGGTTGTTGCGAATTCCTAAACATCATACAGCCAACAACATAGCAAATGTAAGCGCTCTTGTTAGAAGATTCATTAAAATGTGTGATGTAGATTAGTGTTTGTCAACTCCGAGCACGAACCAGTTGACAGCAGCGACAGGAGTAAGAGTGATGAAAAAGGTGGGTGTAGTCCTCAGCGGCAGCGGCGTTTATGACGGTACGGAGATCCATGAAGCGGTGCTGACGCTGCTGGCGTTGGATCGTGCCGGCGCCCAGGCGGTGTGCTTTGCGCCTGATAAACCACAACGCCATGTTATTAATCACTTATCTGGTGAGGAGACGGCGGAGTCGCGCAATGTTCTGATTGAATCGGCGCGCATTGCCCGCGGTGCGGTGCAGCCGCTGGCGCTGGCGGAGGCCGCGCAGCTGGATGCGCTGATCGTGCCCGGCGGCTTTGGCGCCGCCAAGAACCTCAGCAATTTCGCCGAAGCCGGCGCGGAATGTTGGGTCGATGAAGATTTGGCGCGCCTGACGCGCGAGATGCATAAGTCCAACAAACCAATTGGCCTGATGTGCATCGCGCCGGCGCTGTTGCCGAAACTGCTGGATCAACAAGCGCGGCTCACCATTGGCAACGATCCGGATCTGGGGGATGTGATTGACGCCATGGGCGGCGAACCGGTGATTTGCCCGGTGGACGACATCGTGGTGGATCGCGAACATAAGATCGTGACCACGCCGGCCTATATGCTGGCGCCGTCTATCGCGCAGGCGGCCCTGGGCATCGATAAGCTGGTGGCGCGGGTGCTGGAACTGGCTGAATGAGAAAATCGCTCGTCGGATGGCGGCGGCTGCGCCCGTGGTATTGGCTGAAGCGCGGCGTCATCGCGATTATCGGCCTGTGGGTGTTGGGCATTGTGCTCTTTGCCTTCCTGCCGGTGCCGTTTTCCGCCGTGATGGTGGAGCGACAGGTCAGCGCCTGGCTGAGCGGCGACTTCGGCTATGTCGCCCATTCGGACTGGGTGTCGATGGACGACATCTCGCCGCAAATGGCGCTGGCGGTGATGGCGGCGGAAGATCAGAAGTTTCCAGACCATTGGGGCTTCGACGTGGCGGCCATTGAAAAGGCGCTCAGCCACAACGAGAAGCGCCCGACGCGCATTCGCGGCGCGTCCACGCTGTCGCAGCAAACCGCCAAGAACCTGTTTTTGTGGGATGGCCGCAGCTGGCTGCGCAAAGGATTGGAGGCCGGGCTGACGTCGGGCATCGAATTGGTGTGGACCAAGCGGCGTATTCTGACGGTGTACCTGAACATCGTCGAGTTCGGCGATGGGGTGTTCGGCGTGGAAGAGGCTTCACAGCGCTTTTTCCATAAGCCGGCCAAACGTCTGAGCGCGGCCGAAGCGGCGCTGCTGGCGGCGGTATTGCCGAATCCGCATCGCTTCAGGGCCGATGCGCCGTCCGGCTATGTGGTGCAGCGTCAACAGTGGATCATGCGGCAGATGCGGCAACTGGGCGGGGAAGCGTTTTTACGCGAGAACAAGCTGGATTAAACGGGCGGGAACGGCACGGCGCCGCTCCCGCCAGGCGGATTATTTCACGTAGGTAAAGGCGGTGGTGACGTGCTTCACGCCGCTGACCTGGCTGGCGATCTGCGCCGCCGACTGCCCTTCCTGCTGCGTGACCAGGCCCAGCAAGAACACTTCGCCGTTTTCGGTGGTGACCTTCACGTTGGACGATTTCACCGTATCGCTGGTCAACAGCTGCGAACGCACCTTGGTGGTGATCCAGGTGTCGGAGGACGCGGTGCTCAGGCTGACCGGCGTGCCCTGACGGATTTCGTTATACACTTCGGTGGTGCCTTCCACGCCCATGGCGATCTGCTTGGCGCGCGCGGTGAGATCGGCGTTAGGCGACTGGCCGGTCAACAGCACCTTGCCCTGATAGGCGGTGGCGACCACCCGGGCATCTTTCTTCAACTGCTGGTCTTTGCTCAGGGCGCTTTCGACCCTGGCTTCCAGCGTGCCGTCATCCACCTGGGTCCCTACGCTGCGCGGGTCGGTGGCGGTTTTGGTCGCGACGGCCGCACTACCGACGACGACGCCGGCGATACAGCCTTGCAACAGCAGGGCGCTGGACAGCACTGCAAATGTGGCTTTTAGCTTCATCTCAGTTCCTTAATCGTCCTGGTGGGGGAATAACGTATTGTCTATCAGGTCGCACAGGCAGTTTACGGTCAGCATATGCATTTCCTGAATGCGCGAGCTGCGGTGCGACGGGATGCGGATTTCGACATCCTGCTGGCCGAGCAGCCCGGCCAGCTCGCCGCCGTCGTAGCCGGTGAGCGCGACGATGGTCATATCGCGCGTAACGGCCGCCTCGACCGCTTTCACAATATCACGGCTGTTGCCGCGGGTGGAAATCGCCAGCAGCACGTCGCCGGTGTGCCCGAGCGCACGCACCTGCTTGGCGTACACTTCGTCGTGCAGCCGATCGTTGCTGATTGCCGTCAGCACCACGTTGTCGGCGTTGAGAGCGATGGCCGGCAGGCTGGGGCGCTCGGTTTCAAAACGGTTGATCATGCTGGCGGCGAAGTGCTGCGCGTTGGCTGCCGAGGTGCCGTTGCCGCAGCACAGGATTTTGTTGCCGTTGAGTAAGGATTGAACCAGCGTCATCGCAGCGCGGGAAATGGCGTCCGGCAGTGCTTCCGCCGCCGCGATCTGGGTTTGGATGCTTTCGGTGAAACAGACTTTAATTCTATCCAGCACGTTGTATTAATCCACTAAGTCAAAGGGCCGGTCTGCGCCGTAAAACCCCGATTAATCCGCATTGAAGGCGTTGGGTATCCATTCTAACTGGCTACCGGTAATGGCCAAAACATCAAAACGGCAAGATGATGTGTCAAAACTGGCTCCGCGCCCCGCCAGCCAGACGGCGGCGGCGTGCAGCAACCGCTGTTGTTTGCGAAAGGTGACGCTGGCGGCCGCGCCGCCGAAGGCGTCGTTGCGGCGGTAGCGCACTTCGACGAACACCCAGGTGGTGCCGTCGCGCATGATGAGGTCGAGCTCACCGCCGCGCACCGCGACATTGGCGGCACAGAAGGTGAGCCCGGCGTGTTCCAGGTGACGGCGGGCCAGTAGCTCATAGCCCGCCCCTGAGGCGCGTGGGTTCAAGAGACTGGAACGACCGTGCCCTGACGGTATTGCAGCCAAGGCAGCTTACGGTTGATCACGCAGTTCGGCGACGCGCTCAGCGTGCCGGTGGTGCCGGAAACCTGGAAGCCCGGCAGCTGGCGCATTTCAGCAAAGTGGTTGGCCAATGTCCAGGCATCCATCCCCATTGCATACAGGCGCACCAGCGAGTAGTCGTTGCGGAAACGCGCGCTGGCCTGCTGCAACAGCTGAGGGTTTGAGCCGGCAAGCAGCGGGATGTCGCTGAACTGCAAGCCTTCCATTTCCAGACGGAAGTCCGGGCCGGCGCCGGCCTGGTAGCTGCGCGAACTGGCGTACATCGCCGGCTTGCCGCGCGAGCTGGTGGCCATGTCGATCATCGGTTTGATCAGCGTCAGCTGAGACTGCGTGGCGACGATATACACCGCGTCGACGCTGCCGCCGGTGGCGGCGGGCACGTCGCTCGGCGGCGCAGGAATGGTCAGCCCGGCGATGGTGACGCTCTGCGGCGCCGGGGCGCTCGACATCGGCGTGCCGGTCATGCGGATGCCGCCGCTGTTCACCATCTGGCGCAGTTCACCGGCGGAGCCGATGTCCTGACGCAGCACGGTTTGCCCGCCTTGCTTCTGCCATTCCTGGTTAAAGGCCCTGGCGACGCGATCGCCGAAGGCGCCGCGCGGCACCAGCAGCAGCGGTTGACGCTTCTGCTGTTCCCAGATGTGGCGGGCGGCGTCGCGCGCTTCATCTTCCGGCGACAGGGCGAAGTAACAGATGTTCAGGTTGTCTTTCGGCGTTTCCGGTTGGTTGAGCGCCAGCACGTTCAGCGTGGTGGTGCTGGCGGACAACTGATCGACGTTCTCTTTCAGCAGCGGCCCGACCACCAGAGTGGCGCCATCCTGCTGCGCCTGGCTCAGCAAGGCGGCCAGCGGCTGGCTGGTGGTATCGTACACTTTGACCTGCGCGTTGGCGGCCTGCGGCGGCGTTATCGGCGCGCTGGACGGCGCAGCGGGTTGCGCGGCGGTCACGGCGGGCTGGCTCTCTTGCGCCGAAGGGCTGACAGCGCCGTTGGCGTTGATGTCACCCGTAGTGGCCTGATCGGCCGGCGCCGTTGGGGCCGATGCGCTGGCCGGTTGCGCGGCTTGAGGCTGCGGCGCCGGCATGGAGCCGCCGTTTTTCGCCGCTTCGAAGCCTTGCTGGATGGCGTCGGCGAACACTTTCGCCTGGCCGTTCAACGGCAGCAGCAGGGCGATTTTCGAGGTGGAGGCCTGGGTGAAGTTCAGCACCTGGTTCAGGCGAGCCGGCAGCGTTTTGGCCGCCGGGTTCTTCGGATAACGGTTCTGCCAGTCTTTGATGCCGGCCTTCAGCAGATCGGGATCCTGCTTGTTGTCCTGATAGACGCGCAGCAGATCCAGCCAGCCTTGCAGCACGTTCTCGTCGGCGTTGATCACCAGGCTGTTCATCTCCTGCGGCGGCAGCTGCAGCAGGGCCTGCCAGGTTTGATCCAGGTTGTCTTGGTGCGCCTTGCCGGTCAATAACGGCTCCTGAGCAATATAGGCGCGGATCAGCGGCAGCGACGCTTTGCCCTGGTTGGCGGCGATCTGCGCCTGGTAGTAGCGCACCTTCTGATTCGGCGACAGCGCACCGCTGTCCAGGTGGCCCAGCGTGCTGCGGGCGCTGACGTAGCTCTTGTTGGCGATCTGCAGTTCGGCAGTCAGCAACTGGCGTTCAGTCTGCTGTGCGCCGCTGAGGTTTTTCGGCAACTGATTCAACTGGTCGCCGGCCTGCGGCAGTTTTCCTTCACGCAGCAAGGCGCGAATAGCAAGTAATTGCCAGTCAGCCTTGTTATCATCGCTGCTTTGCTGCAACTGCTGCAGGTAGTAATCGGAGCTGGCGCTCGCTTCGTCCTGTATATTGGCGGGCGGCGTTTGCGGGGCCCGACTTGGACAGCCTGCCAGGAAAAGGGCGGCCGCGATGACTGCGGTAAGTCGGACAGGCTTGGAACGCCCTGCTTTGGTACGAACGAATGTTGAGGAAAGCATACTGTATCCAGTGATGTTTTTTTCAAGATGCTCAATATTAAATCGGCAACCCGGATGAAACAATGAATCAACACCAACAATCAGTCATTTCTGCATCAACGCTGTATGTGGTGCCCACCCCCATCGGCAATCTGGGCGATATCACCCACCGTGCGTTAGAGGTACTGAAAAGCGTTGATCTGATCGCGGCGGAAGACACGCGCCATACCGGATTGCTGCTGCAACACTTCGCGATTAACGCGCGTCTGTTCGCGCTGCACGATCACAACGAACAGCAAAAGGCCGATCGGCTGCTGGCGAAACTGCAGGAAGGCCAGAGCATCGCGCTGGTGTCCGACGCCGGCACGCCGCTGATCAACGATCCCGGTTATCACCTGGTGCGCCGCTGCCGCGAGGCCGGCATTCGCGTGGTGCCGCTGCCGGGCGCCTGCGCCGCCACTACCGCGCTGTGCGCCGCGGGCGTCGCTTCCGACCGTTTCTGCTACGAAGGCTTCCTGCCAGCGAAAACCAAGGGGCGCAAGGATACGCTGATGGCGCTGGCGGAGGAACCGCGCACGCTGATTTTCTACGAATCCACCCACCGCCTGCTGGAAAGCCTGCAGGACATGGTCACCGTCTGGGGCCCGCAGCGCTATGTGGTGCTGGCGCGCGAGCTGACCAAAACCTGGGAATCCATCCACGGCGCGCCGGTGGGCGAGCTGCTGGCGTGGGTGCAGGAAGATGAAGTGCGCCGCCGCGGCGAGATGGTGCTGATCGTCGAAGGCCACAAGGCGCAGGAGGATGCGCTGCCGCTCGAGGCGCTGCGCACGCTGGCGCTGCTGCAAAAAGAGCTGCCGCTGAAAAAGGCGGCGGCGCTGGCGGCGGAAATCCACGGCGTGAAGAAAAATGCGCTGTATAAGCACGCGCTGGAGCAACAACAGCCGTAAAGCGGTTGACCTGCCGCCGCCGCGACGCTACTATCCGCGCCGGAGTTGACCAGACAGTCGCCGCTTCATTGCCGTCCTCTTCGGGGAGACAGATGGAGGGGAGGAAAGTCCGGGCTCCATAGGGCAGGGTGCCAGGTAACGCCTGGGAGGCGCAAGCCTACGACTAGTGCAACAGAGAGCAAACCGCCGATGGCCCGCGCAAGCGGGATCAGGTAAGGGTGAAAGGGTGCGGTAAGAGCGCACCGCGCGGCTGGCAACAGTTCGTGGCACGGTAAACTCCACCCGGAGCAAGGCCAAATAGGGGTTCACATGGTACGGCCCGTACTGAACCCGGGTAGGCTGCTTGAGCCAGTGAGCGATTGCTGGCCTAGAGGAATGACTGTCCACGACAGAACCCGGCTTACCGGTCAACTCCCTCGACAAAAGAAAACCCCGCGCAACGCCAGTTGCGCGGGGTTTTTCGTTTTTCGGTCGGCTTACACCGGCAGGTCAATCAGCAGCGCGCGCAGCGGCGTCTCGGCGCGGATCGTCAGGCGATTCTCCTCACGCACGAAGGCGCCGTCGCCGCAGGTCAGACGCTGTTCCTCGTGGCGCTCGCCGGTGGCGGCGATGGTGCCGTGAATCGACTGCAAATAGGCGCGCGGCCCGTTAATCGTCAGCGTTTGTTCTTCGCCCGGCTGCAGATCGAGATGGTGGATCCAAACCTGCTGGCGCAGCTGCAGGCTGCCCTGCGCGCCGTCCGGCGAGGCCAGCAGCAGGTTGCCTGCCGCCGGCAGCGCCAGGCGCTGCACTCGCTCGTTGTTGCGTTCCGGGCAGGCGTCCAGCCACAGCTGCAGGCGGGTCAGCGGCGTATCGCTGCTGACGTTCTGTTCGCTGTAACTCAGGCCCGGCTGGGTGGCCAACAGCAGCGCTTCACCGGCTTTGGCGCGCGCGGTGTTGCCGTCGCTGTCGCGGTATTCCGCCTCGCCCTGCAGGATCAGGTTCAGGATATCCACGCTGGGATAGGTGCGCGGCTGGAACGACGCGCCCGGTGCCAGCACCTCCTGATTCAACACCCGCAGCGACGCGTAGCCCATCAGTTTGGGATCGAAGTAGTGACCAAAGGAAAAGGTGTAGCGAGCCTGCAGCCAACCAAAGTCAGCTTGCCCGCATTGTTGTGCTGTTCTGCATGTAATCATGGCAATCGGCTCTCTAAATTCATTATCCAAATGGTAAGCATCTGGACGTCGGATTGTTAGCCAGTTAATCTGGTCGGCATATTCAAATTTCCTGACAGAGGGATGTGATGGCCAGAGATCGGGCGCTCACGCTTGAGGCGCTGAGAGTGATGGATGCGATCGACCGGCGTGGCAGTTTCGCCGCGGCCGCCGACGAATTGGGCCGGGTGCCGTCGGCGCTCAGCTACACCATGCAAAAATTGGAAGAAGAATTGGACGTGGTGCTGTTCGACCGTTCGGGCCACCGCACCAAGTTCACCAACGTCGGGCGCATGTTGCTGGAGCGCGGGCGGGTGCTGCTGGAGGCGGCCGATAAGCTGACCACCGACGCCGAGGCGCTGGCGCGCGGTTGGGAAACCCACCTGACCATCGTCAGTGAAGCGCTGTCGCCGCCGAGCCTGCTGTTCCCGCTGGTGGACAAGCTGGCGCTGAAGGCCAATACCCAGGTGTCGATTTTCACCGAAGTGCTGGCGGGCGCCTGGGAGCGGCTGGAACAGGGACGCGCCGACATTGTGATCGCGCCGGACATGCATTTTCGCGCGTCGTCGGAGATCAACACCCGCAAACTGTACAAGGTCATGAGCGTTTATGTCGCCGCGCCGGATCATCCTATCCACCAGGAGCCGGAACCGTTGTCCGAGGTGACCCGCGTGAAATACCGCGGCATCGCGGTGGCGGATACCGCTCGCGAGCGCCCGGTGTTGACCGTACAGCTGCTGGACAAGCAACAGCGCCTGACGGTGAGCACCATTGAAGACAAACGTCTGGCGCTGCTGGCCGGGTTGGGGGTGGCGACCATGCCGTATCCGATGGTGGAGAAAGATATCGAAGCCGGCCGGCTGCGCGTGGTGGGGCCGGAATACAGCCGCGAAGCCGACATCATCATGGCCTGGCGGCGCGACAGCATGGGGGAGGCGAAGGCCTGGTTCCTGCGCGAAATTCCGCGCCTGTTCGCGCAACGTTAACGTCGGTTGGATGACATCCCCTTGCCGGGCGGCAAGGGGATTTTTTTCGCCTTAACCGAAGCGCTGGTCGCGGCCGTGCGGCTCGTCCAGATCCTGCGCCGGCCCGATGGAAATGATGCCGTGCGGGTTGATGGTGGCATGGCTGCGGTAGTAGTGGTTGCGAATGTGCGGCAGGCTGACCGTCTCGGCGATGCCCGGCATCTGATAGATGTCGCGCAGGAAGCCGTACAGGTTCAGATAGTCGCTGATGCGGTGTTTGTCGCACTTGAAGTGGGTGACGTACACCGGATCGAAACGCACCAGCGTGGTCCACAGACGCAGGTCGGCTTCGGTCAGCCGATCGCCGGTCAGGTAGCGATGTTGCCCCAGGATCTGCTCAAGGCGCTCCAGCGCGTTGAATACCCCGTTGACCGCTTCGTCATAGGCTTCCTGGCTGGTGGCGAAACCGGCCTTGTACACGCCGTTGTTCACTTGATCGTAAATCCAGCCGTTCAGCTCATCGATCTTGCCGCGCAGATCGGTCGGGTAGTAGTCCCCAGCCCGAGCGCCGACGCCGTCAAACGCGCTGTTGAACATGCGGATGATGTCGGCGGATTCGTTGCTGACGATGGTTTGCCGCTGTTTATCCCACAGCACCGGCACGGTCACGCGCCCGCTGTAGTGCGGGTCTGCCCGCAGGTAGATCTGGTACAGGAAGTCGGCGTGATACAGCGGATCGCCGGTGGTTTCAGGAAAATCCTGGCCGAAGGTCCAGCCGTTTTCCAGCATCAGCGGGTGCACCACCGAGACCGGAATGATCTGCTCCAGCCCTTTCAATTTGCGCATCAGCAGCGTGCGGTGCGCCCAGGGGCAGGCGAGAGAAACGTACAGGTGATAACGGCCCGCTTCGGCCTGGAAGCCGCCCGCGCCGTGTTCGCCGGGCTGACCGTCGGCGGTCACCCAATTGCGAAACTGAGCGGTTGAACGTTTGAAACGGCCGCCGGTAGATTTCGTGTCATACCAGATGTCTTGCCAAACGCCATCGACGAGTTGTCCCATGGGAATCTCCTTGGTGTCCGAGTGAAAAACGACAGGGCCCGGCATGCCGGGCCCTGAATGACAGTTTAGATTACCATTTCTTGTTCAGAAGACGGTCGATGCTGAAGCCGCCCGGCCCTGCGACCGCCAATACGATGAAGCCGCCGGCGATGGTCAGGTTTTTCATGAACATCAGCTGGTTTACGCCTTCCGCAAAATCAGTGTGGAACAGCAGCGCGGTCAGGATGGTGAAACCGGCAGTGAACAGCGCCACGGTGCGGGTCAGGAAGCCGAACAGGATCGCCAGACCGCCGCCAAACTCCAGCAGAATGGTCAGCGGCAGCAAGAAGCCAGGCACGCCCATCGATTGCATGTACTGTTGAGTTCCGGCGTAAGCGTCACCCATTTTGCCGTAGCCTGCCACGATAAACAGGATTGGCATCAGGATACGAGCAACCAGCAAACCTGCATCTTCTAATTTTTTCATCATCTACTCCAAAGTGTTTTTGTGTGCCTGTTCGGCGGTAGTCATATCAACGGGCGGCGTAGCGGGTCTCTGACCCTGTCCGCTCCGTATCGTATTGATGGAGTGAATGTTAAGCGGGAAGTGCTCAGGTTGTTAGCAAGTAAAACTGTCGTAATTTTTCAAAAAATCTGAATCTTTAGCGTGCTAATAAAATACCGCCGATCAGCAGGTTGCCCGGCCCCGGGGTTAGACGCGTTGTATCAAGGCAGAAAATGCGGGCAGAGCAACAGGAGGTTTGAAGGAAAGGCTAAGCGACTTACTTGGAGGAAAACGTCTTTTTAAACAGTCGAATAGCGCTCCAGGCGCCGAAAGCACGACGCGACCAGCGGATCATCTTGCTGGGGTGGCGGATGCCGTACAGCGCCATGACGCTGGAACCGAGTACCAGATAGCGGCGCAGGCCAAACACTGTCTGCCAGCCGCGGTCAATGCGTTCGGTCTTTTCCAGCCACAAAGACTTGTGTTCGGCCAGATCCAGACGCTGTTGCTGGATCTGGCGAATCAGCCTCTCTTTTTTCCATTCCAGGTAGCGGCGGCGGCTCATGGTTCGCGCTCCAGTTCGGCGCGGTCGAGTTCCAACTGCTTGCGCGTGGCGCCCAGCAGCGTGGTGCGACGAGCCTTGACCAGCGTCCAGATGGTGCCGACCACGGCCAGGAACAGCAGCACGCCAGTGGTGGCGCCCAGCGCCACCAGCCGGTAGACCGGATCGATGGCCCAGAAGATCAGGATCAGCAGGCTCATCAAACCGAAGGCGGTGAACAGCAGTGTCATACCGGCCATGATCAGCAGCTGAATGAGGTTGGCTTTCTCCTCTTCCAGCTCGACCACCGCCAGCCGGACACGGGTTTCCACCATGCCGACCAGGATCGTGATGATGCGCTGACCGATATCCAGGACCCCTTTGGCGGGGCCCTGCGCGCGAACTTGCGGTTGTTCAGCCATGATTAACGACGCGCGAGCAGCACGCCCAACACCACGCCGACCGCCGCGCCGATACCGATGCCGGTCCACGGGTTGTCGCGCACGTAGTCGTCGGCCTGGCCGGCGATCTGTTTGGTTTGCGAAGCCAGCTTGTCACCGGCGTCGCTCAGGCGAGCGCGGGTCTCTTTCAGCGCGCCTTCCGCTTTCGAACGCAGCTTCTCCAACTCGGCTTTCGGCTTGTCGGTGGAGGAGTTCAGCACTTCCTCCAGCGTATCGGCTAAGGACTTCAGTTCAGCGCGTAAGTTTTCTGCATTTGAATCATGTGCCATGTGATTATTCCTTAACGTTTATTTCGACAGACTTTTAACATAGCGGATTTTTTCGCCGGAGCAAAGGGGTGATGGTCAGCAGATAACACCAGACATCAATTCCATATGCTTAAGAAATCCCGTGCGATGGGGCTCTCATCGACAAATCCGCTGGTATAAAAAATTATTCCGCCTGGGCGCGTTTCAGCTCAGCCTGCGCTTCCGTCAGCTTTTGCTGTTTCTTGGCGACCTTGTCCAGCTTGCCGGTTTGCTGCGCTTCTTTCAGCTCCTGCCGGCGCTCGTCGACCTTGCGCTGTTTCTCTGCGATGTTTTTCTGGCGTTCGGCCTGCAGGCCGGCTTCGGTGCAGTGGGTCTGCACTTCGCTCAGCGCTTTTTTCAGCCCTTCCACGCGGCGGGTGTTGCCGTGTTGGGTGGCGTAGTCAATTTGCTGCTGGATGTCTTGCGCTTTGGCGGCGCAGCCGCCCTCAGCGGCCGAAGCGAGCGCCGGCAGCGTGCAGAGTGGCAACAGCAGTAACAGTGAGTGGCGTAATTTCATCTTTCAGTTCCTTTTCATGAGATGCCTGAACAGGCATCCGCTTTCCTGGCTGCCGAAGGCGGCAGCACGAGAGGAGGGCGTTCATCGCCGGCTGAAGTTACCCTTCAGCATAGTCATGAAACCGGCGAGCCCCCAAAGAATCAGCCGTGACCCAGTACTGACTGATTAATTCTTGAGCTAATCGATGCGAATGAAAATGAAGATAATGGCAATGAAAGGAAACCCCTTCATATGAAGGGGGATTATCCCAGATTGAGCGGGGAACGCGCAAATTCGCGCACCCAATGCGACGGCACGGGGGACTCGCTCAATGCGATGTGGTAACCGGGCGGCAGAATGGTTTGCAACGCTTCGCGCGCCAGCAATTGCTGCTCCGGCGAATCCAGACGGATGACCAGGCCATCGCCTTCCGGCGTAATGCTTTTGATGCGGATGCCGCGTTCATCCAGGCGCTGGTAGACATAAAAGCCGTCGGGCAGCGACAGCCCTTGCTGGCTGGCGCGGATGCGCAGCTCGCTCTCGGTGCGCACCATACAGGGCACCAACAGCGTCGCCAACGCCAGCAGGGCGAGCGCGATCATCAGGACGTATTGCCAGCGCGGGCGCTTTGCTGTCACGCCCCTTTCCCCGGGTTCTGGCTGTTGGCGCGCTTCTTGCGCCACAACACGATCAACGAGCCGACCAGCCCGACCACCAGCAATACCAGCGGCAACATCATCAGGCAGAACATCAGCTGATCTTCATACTTGCGGAACACCGGAGTTTTCCCCAGGGCGAAGCCCAGCGTCGTCAAGATCAAGACCCACAGCAGGCCGCTCATCCAGTTGAAGAACTGGAAGCGTGCGTTGCTCAGGCCGGACAGGCCGGCGATGGTTGGCAGCAGGGTGCGCACGAAGGCCAGGAAGCGGCCGACCAGCAGGGCGGAAAGGCCGTGGCGGTGGAACAGGTTGTGAGCGCGTTGATGGTAGTGAGCCGGCAGATGCGAAAGCCAGCCTTGCACCGTTCGCGTATTACCGAGCCACCGGCCTTGTATATAACTGACCCAGCACCCCAGGCTGGCGGCGACGGTCAGGATAACGATGGTCAATGGGAAGCCCATAGTGCCTTTGGCGATCAGCACGCCGACCAGGATCAGCAGGCTGTCACCCGGCAGGAAAGCGGCCGGCAGCAGGCCGTTCTCCAAAAACAGGATCATGAACAGCAGGATGTAGAGGGTCCACACCAACGAAGGGTTCGCCAGCGTCTCAAAATCCTGCTGCCATAAGGCATGTATCAGTTCTTTAATGATGTCCATCCGGTGTTCCTAAAACGTCATTGTTTATTTTTATCTCAGCGGCGGAGCGGGCGTGAGCTGAAAGCGCGCGGCGATCCTAAGTGCTGATAACGATGAAACGGCGTTGCTTTAAGGTTTCTAAGCGGTGCGACACCGGTCATAGGTGGTAAGTCAGCGTGCCACGGTACTGCATGTTGCTTTCTTTCCAACCGGCCTGGCGACTCTGTTGCCTGGAAGCGTCCAGCATCCAGTCGACCTGGGCAAGCCGGTTGGGGGCCGGGGTGTCCTGGCGGGGGAAGCGAATTCGGTAACCCGGCTCTGCAGCCAGGGTATAGACCGGCGCCGGCAGGGAGGATGCGAGCAGCGAACCGGAGAAAGAGTGCGCTCTGGGCAGCAGCAGCGGCAACTTGCCGGGGGCTTTGCGGCGCGCTTCGGCCGGCGCCCGATACACATGATCATAGGGGGAAAGCGCCGGCTCCGCCAGCAGCGGCAGGCTGCTCAGCGCGCTGGGGGTTGGCTTGGGTGACGCCACGCATAGCTGTTGGCCGGAGACCGAACCGGTCCAGCAGAAAACAGCAATCAGCATGGCAAACAACCAGCGCATTTATTCGCGTCCCGCCCCCGCAGCAATGGGTAAAAAAGTGGGCTAACTCTACCAAAATAGCACGATTGGCAACAGGGAAATCTACGTTGCCGACGGTGAAATAGTACACGGCAAACGGCGGTTCCGGCATCGATTCAGCGGATTTTACATTACCTGACATAAGCCGACGGTTTTTGACCGCCGTGGCTATTTCGGCTCGTGGTTCACGCCATCCAGATGCACCACCGGATTCTCGGCGAACAGGTAGCGATCGGCGTTGTATTCGAAGTCATCGCTGGTGGCGTTGAACAGCATCTGTTTGGTGTTTTCCAGGTGCTGCCACATCGCCAGTTTGGCGGCGTAAGGATCTTTGCGCATCAGCGCCTTGAGGATCTGATCGTGATCGTCACACCAGCTGGCGATCGAGCGTTCGTCGATATGCTCGTGCAGCTTTTTCCAGTAAGGGTTGTTGACCCGCTGCACCCACATTTTTTCCACGATGGTGGCCATGGCGGTGTTCTGGGTGGCCAGCGCCACCTGCACGTGGAACTTCAGATCCCACTGCGAGTCGCGGAAGCGATCCTCTTTACGGGCGTGCTCCTGGATCTCCATCAACTGCACGATATCTTGTTTGGTCACCTGGGTGGCGGCGAATTCGGCGATGTTGCTTTCTATCAGCTGGCGCGCCTGCAGCAGCTCAAACGGGCCGGCGGTGGCGAACTCGATGCTGTCGCCCGGCACCACCAGGTGCTTTTGCTGGTTGGACACCACGTGGATCCCGGATCCTTTGCGCACGTCCACATAGCCTTCCACCTCCAGCATGATGATCGCTTCGCGCACCACGGTGCGGCTGACATTCATCTCTTCGGCGATGTATCGCTCGGCCGGCAGCTTGTCGCCGACCGGGTAGCGGCCGCTTTCGATGCGTTGCTTGAGCTCGGCGGCCAGTTGCTGATACAGGCGTCTGGTTTCGGTGAATTCCATAGTGAATGCTCTATACGGTGCGGTGGGAAGGGGCGCGTGGCCATCGGATTTGTTATACCACTTATTCGGCACCGCTGCCAGAGGAGCAAGAGGCCCGGCGCGGCGGCCGGGCGGCGGGATCAGCTGCGCGCCGGGGCAGGCTGCAGCGTGGCCGGTTGCGTTTCGGCGGCCGGGCGGTTTTGCAACACCGTCCAGATGACGATGGCGCCGAGAATGTCGAAGACCGACAGCGCGGCGAACAGCGGGCTGAAGCCGAGGGTGTCCGCCAGGGCGCCGACCACCAGGGCGAACAGCGTGCTGGCTGTCCAGGCCGCCATGCCGGTCAACCCGTTGGCGGTCGCCACCTCATTGCGGCCGAATACGTCGGAAGAGAGGGTAATCAACGCGCCGGACAGCGCCTGATGGGCGAAGCCGCCGACGCACAGTAGCGCGATAGCCGCGTAAGGGCTGGTGAACAGGCCGATCATGCCGGGGCCGATCATCAACACCGCTCCCATCGTTACCACCAGCTTGCGTGAGACGATCAGATTAACCTTGAAATACTTCTGGAACAGCGGCGGCAGGTAGCCGCCGACGATGCAGCCGAGATCGGCGAACAGCATCGGCATCCAGGCGAACATGGCAATCTCTTTCAGATTAAAACCGTAGGCCTTGAACATGAACAGCGGGATCCAGGCGTTGAAGGTGCCCCAGGCTGGTTCCGCCAGAAAGCGCGGCAGCGCGATGCCCCAGAACTGGCGGTTGCGCACGATCTGCCAGGCGGACATCTTTTTGGCGTTAGAGGTCTGGTGCTGCGCTTCCTGGCCTTCGAGGATGTAACGGCGCTCTTCCTGGCTCAGTTTCTTCTGATCTTTCGGGTGCTTGTAGAACAGCAGCCAACAAATGGCCCAGATCAGGCTCAGCACGCCGGTGATGATGAACGCCATTTCCCAGCTGTGCGCCACGATGGCCCATACCACCAGCGGCGGGGCGATCATGCCGCCGATCGATGAACCCACGTTGAAATAACCGACGGCGATCGAACGCTCTTTGGCCGGAAACCATTCGCTGCTGGCCTTCAGCCCGGCGGGGATCATCGCCGCCTCGGCCATGCCGACCGCGCCGCGCGCCAGCGCCAGGCCGCCCCAGCTGTTGGCCAGCGCGGTGCCCATGCAGAACAGCGCCCACAGAATGGCGAACATGGCGTAACCGACCTTGGTGCCCAGCACGTCCAGCACATAGCCCGCCACCGGTTGCATCACGGTGTAGCAGGCGGAATAGGCGGCGACGATATAGGAATACTGTTGGGTGGTGATGTGCAGCGTATCTTCCAGCGTCGGCGCCGCGACGGCGATGGCGTTGCGGGTCAGGTAGCCCAGCACGGTGCCGATGGTCACCAGTCCGATCATGTACCAGCGTAACCCTTTAATTTTACGCATCCGAAATGTCTCCCCGTTTGAAGGTGTGGCCGTCGATGCGGCTGGCGAGACAATAACCTGTCATACAGGTTTAAAAGTTGAGTGATATCACAAAAGGAATTATTCGCCTGAGCGATACTGTGGCCGGTGAAATAGGGCATTTTTGCCGGTAAATTGAGCGAAAAAGGGCGTAGAGAGAGGATGAACGGCAGACATCGGGAAAAATCTGCTGGACGCTAGTTAAAATTGGTGTGATAACTTTTGTGATTCGAACCCCGTGCCGCACGGCAAGTAAGGAGCCCGAGATGGCGACGTTTTTGAGCGAAGATTTCCTGCTGGACAACGAATTAGCCCGGCGCTTGTATCACGATTATGCGGCGCCGCAGCCGATTTTCGATTATCACTGCCATTTGCCGCCGCAGCAGATCGCGGAGAATACCCGCTTCAGCAACCTCTACGATATCTGGCTGCGGGGCGATCACTACAAATGGCGGGCGATGCGCACTAACGGCGTGGCGGAGCGGTTATGCACCGGCGATGCGGGCGATCGCGAGAAATTCGACGCCTGGGCCGCCACGGTGCCGCACACCATCGGCAACCCGCTCTATCACTGGACGCATCTGGAGCTGCGTCGGCCGTTCGGCATCACCGGCACGCTGCTGTCGCCGGCCACGGCGGATGAGATCTGGCAGCGCGGTAATGCGCTATTGGCGCAGGATGCGTTTCGCGCGCGCGGCATCATGCAGCAGATGAACGTGAAAATGGTCGGCACCACCGACGATCCGATCGACGATCTGCGCCACCATCGGGCGATCGCCGACGATCGTGGCTTCGATATCAAGGTATTGCCGAGCTGGCGGCCGGACAAGGCTTTCACCATCGATGCGCCCGGCTTCAACGACTATCTGCGGCAGTTGGAGGCGGCGGCGGACACCGCCATCGGCCGCTTCAGCACGCTGTGCGACGCGCTGTACAAGCGCATGGATCACTTCGCCGCCCACGGTTGCAAGGTGGCCGATCATGCGCTGGACGTGGTGGTGTTCGGCGAGGCCGATGAAGCGACGTTGGATGCGATCCTGCTGCGCCGCCTGAACGGCGAGCTGCCGACGCCGGAACAGAGCGCCCAGTTCAAAAGCGCGGTGCTGCTGTTCCTGGCCGGCGAATACCGGCGCCGCGGCTGGGTGCAGCAGTATCACATCGGCGCGCTGCGCAATAACAACAGCCGCATGCTGGCCGCCGTCGGGCCGGATATCGGCTTCGACTCGATCAACGATCGGCCGCTGGCGGAACCGCTGTCGCGGCTGCTGGATGCCCAGGCGCGGCAGGGGGGCCTGCCGAAAACCATTCTCTACTGCCTCAACCCGCGCGATAACGAAGTAATCGGCACCATGATCGGCAATTTCCAGGGGGAAGGCACGCCGGGCAAGATGCAGTTCGGCTCCGGCTGGTGGTTCAACGATCAGAAGGACGGCATGCAGCGCCAAATGACGCAGCTGGCGCAGCTCGGGCTGCTGAGCCGCTTCGTCGGCATGCTGACCGACAGTCGCAGCTTCCTGTCGTATACGCGCCATGAATACTTCCGCCGTATCCTTTGCCAGATGATCGGTCGTTGGGTGGCGGACGGCGAAGCGCCGGCGGATATCGCGCTGCTGGGCGAGATGGTGAAAAACATCTGCTTCGACAACGCCAAAGACTATTTCGCCATTGAACTGGCGTAGCCGTTATCCGGGACCGGTTTATGCAAAGTACGATAAAGATTCATGAGCAGGATAACGTGGCGGTGGCGCTGCGCGATCTGGCTGCCGGAGAGTGCGTTGAGCTGGAAGGCGCGGTCATCCAACTGGCGCAGCCGGTGGCGCGCGGGCACAAATTTGCGCTCGGCCCGATCGCCGAGGGCGAAGACATCATCAAATACGGCCAGCCGATCGGCCATGCGCTCGCGGCCATTGCGCCTGGGGAGCACATTCATTCGCAAAACGTCAAAACCAACCTGAGCGATCTGGACAGCTACCGTTACCAGCCGCAGTTCCCGACGTTGCCGCCGCAGGCGGCGGATCGCGAGGTGCAGCTGTACCGCCGGGCCGGCGGCGAAGTGGGGATCCGCAACGAGCTGTGGATCGTGCCGACCGTCGGCTGCGTCAACGGCATCGCCCGTCAGATCCAACAGCGCTTTTTGCAGCAAACGCAGGCGGACGGGATCGACGGCGTTCACCTGTTCAGCCATCCGTTCGGCTGCTCGCAGCTGGGGCAGGATCATGCCAATACTCGCATCATGCTGCAAAATCTGGCGCGCCATCCCAACGCCGGCGCGGTGCTGGTGATCGGGCTGGGTTGCGAGAACAATCAGGTGGATGCCTTTCGCGCTACGTTGGGGATAGAGGACGAGCGGCGGCTGCGCTTTATGGTGTGCCAACAACAGGACGACGAAGTGGAGGCCGGGCTGGCGCTGTTGCACGAGCTGTACCGGGAGATGCGCCACGATCGCCGCGAGCCGGGCCGCCTGAGCGAGCTGAAGTTCGGCCTGGAGTGCGGCGGTTCGGACGGATTGTCGGGTATCACCGCCAACCCGCTGCTGGGGCGGTTCTCCGATTATGCGATCGCCAACGGCGGCACCACGGTGCTGACCGAAGTGCCGGAGATGTTCGGCGCCGAGCGCATTCTGATGAGCCGCTGTCGCGATGGGGAGACCTTCGGCAAAACCGTCGACATGATCAACGATTTCAAACGCTATTTCATTGCCCATCAGCAGCCGATTTATGAGAATCCGTCGCCGGGCAACAAGGCCGGTGGCATCACCACGCTGGAGGAGAAGTCGCTTGGCTGCACCCAAAAGGCGGGGCTAAGCCAGGTGGTGGACGTGTTGAAATACGGCGAGCGGCTGCGCGTGCCGGGGCTGAATCTGCTCAGCGCGCCAGGCAACGATGCGGTGGCGACCAGCGCGCTGGCCGGCGCCGGCTGTCATATGGTGCTGTTCAGCACCGGGCGCGGCACGCCGTACGGCGGCTTTGTGCCGACGGTGAAGCTGGCGACCAACAGCGAGCTGGCGGCGAAGAAACCGCACTGGATCGATTTCGACGCCGGCGGCCTGGTTCACGGCATGGCGATGGAGACGTTGCTCAGCCGCTTCATCGACCTGATTGTCGAGATCGCCAACGGGCGTCCGGCGCGTAATGAAACCAACGACTTCCGCGAGCTGGCGATATTTAAAAGCGGGGTGACGCTGTAAGGCTGATAAAAAAGGCGCTCGAGGGAGCGCCTTTTTGATGAGGCAAGGCGGGGTTAACGCACCTTCAGCGGGTCTTCGTTCGCCAGCCGCTGGTCTTCCGCCTGGCAGGCCGCGGCGGTGAACAGCACGTCGGTGGAGGAGTTGAGGGCGGTTTCCGCCGAATCCTGCAGCACGCCGATGATAAAGCCGACCGCCACCACCTGCATCGCCACGTCGTTCGGAATGCCGAACATGTTGCACGCCAGCGGGATCAGCAGCAGCGAGCCGCCGGCCACGCCGGAGGCGCCGCAGGCGCAGAGGGCGGCCACCACGCTCAGCAACAGGGCGGTCGGGACGTCTACCGCGATGCCCAGCGTGTTTACCGCCGCCAGCGTCAGCACGGTGATGGTGATCGCCGCGCCGGCCATGTTGATGGTGGCGCCCAGCGGGATGGAAACCGAGTAGGTGTCCTCATTCAGGTTCAGCTTTTTGCACAGCTCCATGTTCACCGGGATGTTGGCGGCGGAGCTGCGGGTGAAGAAGGCGGTCACGCCGCTCTCGCGCAGGCAGGCGAACACCAGCGGATACGGGTTGCGGCGGATCTTCCAGTACACGATCAGCGGGTTGAGCACCAGCGCTACCAGCAGCATGCAGCCGATTAACACCATCAGCAGTTGCGCATAGCCCCACAGCGCGCCGAAGCCGGTTTCCGCCAGCGTAGAGGCCACCAGGCCGAAGATGCCGAGCGGCGCACAGCGGATCACCGCGCGCACCACCAGCGTGACCGCATGGGACATGTCGTTGATCAGCCCCTTGGTGGTTTCGGAAGCGTGGCGCAGCGCCAGCCCCAGCCCGACGGCCCACGCCAGAATGCCGATGTAGTTGGCGTTAATCAGCGCATGGAATGGGTTGGCCACCACGCTCATCAACAGGCCCTTCATCACCTCCACAATGCCGCCCGGCGGGGTAATGTCGGTCGCGCCGGTGGTCAGCGCCAGCGTGGAAGGGAAGATAAAGCTGACGACGACCGCTACCAGCGCTGCGGCGAAGGTGCCCAGCAGGTAGAGGAACAGGATCGGGCGAATGTTGGTTTTCTGCCCCTGTTTATGGTTGGCGATCGAGGCCATCACCAGAATCAGCACCAGCACCGGCGCCACCGCTTTCAGCGCGCCGACGAACAGGGAACCGAGCAGGCCGACCGCCGCCGCGGCCGCCGGCGAAACCAGCGCCACCAGAATGCCGGCCACCAGGCCGGCCATGATTTGTTTGACCAGGCTGCCCTGCGTGATCTTTTGTAGTAGTTTTTGCATAGTGCTTTCTTCCTGATGTTATCTGGCCGCCGCGGCGGGAACGACGCCGGGCAGCTTTATATGATTCTGTAACTAAGTGTGTTTGCCGAATCAGTATTCAGCAATCGAATGAGGTTGGAAAGAGGCGAGGGTGAAATTCTGAGCGCGGATCAACACTTGATAACATACTGGTTACATTTGTGTGATCGCAATAACGTTTGGCGTTTTGGGGGAATTGCCAAACAATCGCGGGGCGGCTAGCGCCCCGGATAACAGATTATGGTTATTTCTTCGCCAGGCGATCGTTGCGGCGATTGATCCAGGCGTTGATCAGCAAGGTGAGCGTCAGGATGCCCGCCACCACGCCGAGCGATATGCCGATCGGGATGTGGAAGAAGTCGATTATCAGCATCTTGATACCGATAAACACCAGGATCACCGACAGGCCGTATTTCAGCATCGAGAAACGTTCCGCCACGTTGGCCAGCAGGAAGTACATGGCGCGCAGGCCCATGATGGCGAACAGGTTAGAGGTCAGCACGATGAACGGATCGGTGGTCACGGCGAAGATCGCCGGAATGCTGTCCACCGCGAAAATCACGTCGCTCAGTTCCACCAGGATCAGCACCAGCACCAGCGGGGTGGCGAACAGGATGCCGTTGCGGCGCACGAAGAAACGCTCGCCTTCCAGGCTGTCGGTCATGCGCAAGCGGCTGCGCAGCCATTTCACCAGCGGTTTGTCGCCGATCGCCGAGTCATCTTCCTTCGCCAGCGCCATTTTAATACCGGTGAACAACAGGAAAGCGCCGAACAGATACAGCAGCCACTGGAACTGGCTGACCAGCCAGCTGCCGGCGAAGATCATGATGGTGCGCAGCACGATTGCGCCCAGTACGCCGTAGATCAGCACCCGCCGTTGCAGGTTGGCCGGCACGGCGAAGTAGCTGAACAGCATCAGCCAGACGAACACATTATCTACCGCCAGCGCTTTTTCGATCAGGTAACCGGTCAGGAAGGCCAGCGCCTGGGTATCGGCGACGGCGCGCCCGGCGGTTTCATTCAGGTAGTACCAGAAACCGAAGTTGAACAGCAGGGAGAGGCTGACCCACACCAGCGACCAACTGGCTGCCTGCTTCATAGTCATGGTGTGCGTGCCTTTACGGCCCTGCAACAGGAGATCGATTGCGAGCATCACGACTATGACGGCGGCGAAGCTGCCCCATAACCACGGTGTGCCAACGGAATTCATCATCAGAGGTATCCTTCAAAAACAAAAACGGCCAACGTCGGAAGACGCCAGCCGCTCTGTGAACGCTGCAAGCAAACCTCGCCTTCCGGCAAGGTCTCACTTACAACGTTGATGAAGGTGGTTACACCTTTGACATCAGGTTGCCCGGTAACCGGATGCTTGCGCATCGTAATGACGATTGACCGGCAATGAAGTTACTCCCCTTTGCAGAGCAGAAAGTAATGCAAAATGTGTCGGCGGTCAACGTGAATCGCGTTAGCCGGCCAACGCTTTTTGCGCGCCTAGGCTGACGACGAATCCCTGCAGCAGCAGGCGGCTGAACGGCGTGTCGCTAACCTGTTGTTGTTGCTGGTGGTAGCGGGCTTGCTGCTCGGGATGCCGCTCGCCGAGCCACTGCAGATACTGGCTCATCACCGCGCCGTTGAATTCCGGGTGGAACTGGGTGGTCAGGGCATGATCGCCATAGCGCAGGATCTGGTGCGCGTCCTGCTGCGAACGCGCCAGCGTCTGCGCGCCGGCGGGCGGCGTGAGCACGCTCTGCGAGTGGATCAGGTTGGCTTTGAAGCGCGGCGGCAGCAGGGTGAGCCGCCGATCGTCGGCCGCGGCGGGCAGCAGTTCGATCTCCAGCGTGCCGACTTCCATGCCCTGCGGGTGGTAACCCACTTCGCCGCCGAGCGCGTAGGCCAACAGCTGATGGCCGTAGCAGACGCCGAACAGCGGCAGTTTGATCGCCATCGCCTGGCGCAGCCACTCGGCGGCCTCCTCGCTCCACGGCAGCCGTTCGGTCACCATCGCCGGCGAGCCGGTGATGACCACGCCGCAATAGGCGGCCGGCGGCAACGGCCGTTCGCCGGCGGGCAGATGCACGATGTGCGCGCGTTCGGCGTCGATATTCCCCTGTTGCAGGAACATGCCTTCAAAGTTTGCCAATTCCTGACGAATGGCCTGCGGCGCGTCGCCGGTTTGCATCACGAGCAGCGGTTTCATCTCATTCTCCGTCGGCGGGGAAGACGACGCCGGTCTGGCGGCGGATATCGGTCAGCAGGCGGGCGACGATCAGCGAATTCTCCAGCCCCGGATGTTCCACCTGACGCTTCTCAACCAACTCGGCGAAGGCCAGCGCCTCATACAGCATGGTGTTGATGTGCTGCGGCTGGCTCAGATCCTGGCGGTTGCCGCCGCGCGGCGTCAGCGCCACGCCCTGGCACTCGGAGATTTTGTCGATAATCAGCGTGCCTTCTTCTCCCTGGATCTCGCTGGGGATCGCCGAGTCGCTGACCTTGGAATGGGAAAGCGTGACGTCGAAATCGCCGTAGTTCAGGCAGACGGTGCCGTGGGCGTCCACACCGGTATCGAGCAGCGTGGCGCTGGCGAGCACCGACTGCGGCGCGCCGAACAGCGCCACCGCGCTGGCCAGGCAGTAGTAGCCGATGTCCATGATCGAGCCGTTGGAGAACTGCGGATTAAACGTGTTGGGGTTCTCGCCGGCCAGGTAGCGCGGGTAGCGCGAAGAGTATTGGCAATAGTTGATGAAGGCTTTGCGCAGCCGGCCGATTTTCGGCAATGCCTGTTGCAGCGCCAGAAAATTCGGCAGATAGGCGCTTTTGAACGCCTCGAACAGCACCACCTGGTTTTCCCGCGCGCAGGCTACCAACTGTTCCGCTTCGCGCTGGTTGGAGGCCAGCGGTTTTTCGCAGATCACATGCTTTTTATGGCGCAGGAACAGCAGCGATTGCGGGCAGTGCAGGGAATTGGGGCTGGCGATATACACCGCGTCTATGGCGTCGGACTGGGCCATCGCCTCGAGAGAGTCGAAAAACTGCGTGACCTGATAGTTGGCGCCAAACGCCTGCGCCTGTTCCAGCGAGCGTGAATACACGGCGCTCAACTTGAGTTTGCCGCTTTCATGGGCGGCATCGATAAAACGTTCCGTAATCCAGTTGGTGCCGACGACGGCAAAGCGAATCATGGCGAGCTCCGGTCCAGCCTAAAACCGCAGATTATCACGCCCTCACTCGCTATGCATACAGCTCGCCGAACAGCGAAAGGTGCGTCAGATACAGCCGGGTATCGAACTCCAACTGGTGGTAATCCGGCTCCATATGGCAGCACAGGCTGTAGAACGCCTTGTTATGATCTTTCTCTTTCAGATGCGCCAGCTCATGCACCACGATCATGCGCAGGAACGGCTCGGGCGCGACCTTGAACACCGTCGCCACGCGGATTTCCGCCTTGGCCTTCAGCTTGCCGCCCTGCACGCGCGAGATGGCGGTGTGCAGGCCCAGCGCATGTTTCATGACGTGGATCTTGCTGTCGTAGGCCACCTTGCTCAGCGGCTGGGCGTTGCGCAGATACTGGTTTTTCAGATCGACGGTAAACTGATACAGCGATTTGTCGGTGGTGCAGTCGTGCACCTGCGGATAGCGCTGCAGCAGCACGTCCCCCAGCCGATTCTGATGGATCAGTTGCTGCACCTGGCTTTGCAGATGCGTTGGGTAGCCTTGCAGGTAGGTCAATTCAGACATTCTTGTTCCGTATCAACGGCCATTCAGCCGGTCATTCTATGCTGTTTTTTCGCTCAAATCCTGACATACGCAATTTATCCGAAAAAACATTTTACTGACGGGCGTTTTTAGGGGATAAACAGCCCAAATTTTATCAGTCAGGAGGGGCAATGAGCCAACTCGATCTGGGAACACAGCAACTTGAGCTGGAGCGTTATCCCCAACAGGAAGAATCCACCCAACTGCAGGCGTGGGAAGCGGCGGACGAATATCTGCTGCAACAGCTTGAAAACGTAGATATCGGCGGCCGCCCGGTGCTGATTTTCAACGATAACTTCGGCACCCTGGCCTGTGCGTTGCACGCGCATCGCCCTTACAGCGTCAGCGATTCGTACATGAGCCAGCTGGCGACGCGCCACAACCTCAAGCTCAACGGTCTGGATCCCGAGCAGATCACGCTGCTGGACAGCCTGGCCGAGCTGCCGGCGGCGCCGGCGGTGGTGCTGATTCGCGTGCCGAAAGCGCTGGCGCTGCTGGAACAGCAGCTGCGCGCGCTGCGCCACGTCGTGACCGAAGACACGCTGATCGTTGCCGGCGCCAAAGCGCGCGACGTGCACACCTCGACGATGCAGCTGTTTGAAAAAGTGCTGGGCCCAACGCGCACCAGCCTGGCGTGGAAGAAGGCGCGCCTGATCTTCTGCCAGGCGGCGGACATCGTTCCGCCGGCGGCAGCGGAAACCACCAACTGGACGCTGGACGGCACCGATTGGCTGATCCACAACCACGCCAACGTCTTCTCGCGCGGCAGCCTGGATATCGGCGCGCGCCTGTTTATGGAGCATCTGCCGCGCGGCCTGAACGGCCATATCGTCGATCTGGGCTGCGGCAACGGCGTGATTGGTTTGACGGCGCTGGCGCAAAACCCGGAAGCGCAGGTGACCTTTGTCGATGAATCTTACATGGCGGTGGCCTCCAGCGAGCTGAACGTGGAGCACAACCTGCCGCAAGAGCTGGATCGCTGTCAGTTTGAGGTGAACAACGCGCTGGCGGGCATCGAGCGCGAAAGCGTGCAGGCGGTGCTCTGCAACCCGCCGTTCCACCAGCAACACGCCATTACCGATCACACCGCCTGGCAGATGTTCTGCGACGCCAAGCGCTGCCTGCAGGTGGGCGGCGAATTGCGCATCGTCGGCAACCGTCACCTCGACTACCATCAGAAACTCAAGCGCCTGTTCGGCAACTGCACGCTGGTGGCCTCGAACAAGAAGTTCGTGATCCTTCGAGCGGTGAAATCCGGCGCGCGTCGCTGAGCGTGAATAACAAGGGGCGCCGGGCGCCCCTTTTTTACAGCGCCATCGCCAACCGCGTGCCCTGATCGATCGCGCGGCGGGCGTCCAGCTCGACGGCCACGTCGGCGCCGCCGATCAGGTGCACGGTTTTCCCCATCGCCAGCAGCGGCTGCTGCAGTTCGCGGCGCGGTTCCTGCCCGGCGCAAATGACCACCGTGTCCACCGGCAGGCAGCTGTCTTGCTCGGCGCGGGTGATGTGCAGCCCTTCGTCGTCGATCAGCCGATAGCTGACGCTGTTGAGCATCTTCACGCCGCGCATCGCCAGGCTGGCGCGGTGGATCCAACCGGTGGTTTTCCCCAGGCCTTCGCCCACTTTGCTGGTTTTGCGTTGCAACAGGTAGATCTGCCGGGCGGCGCGCGGCGCCTGCGGCCCTTGCTCCGCCAGCCCGCCGCGCTGCTCAAGGCGCCCGTCGATGCCCCATTCGCGGTTGAATTCCGCCTGATCCAGGCTGCTGGACACGCCGTGCTGGCTGAGGTACTCGGCGGTATCGAAGCCGATGCCGCCGGCGCCGACGATCGCCACCCGCTGGCCGACCGGTTTTTTATCGCGCAGCACGTCCAGATAGCTCAGCACCTTGGCGTGCCCGATGCCGGGAATATCCGGGGTGCGCGGCACGATGCCGCAGGCGAGGATCACCTCATCGAATTCGCTTAAATCCGCCGCTTCGACCTTGACGCCCAGCCTGACCGTCACTTCACGCAGCGCCAGCTGGCGGCGGAAGTAACGCAGGGTTTCATGGAATTCTTCCTTGCCGGGGATCTGCTTGGCGATGTTGAACTGGCCGCCGATCTGCTCGGCGGCGTCGAACAGCGTCACCCGATGGCCGCGGCTGGCGGCGGTGGTGGCAAACGCCAGCCCGGCGGGGCCGGCGCCGACCACCGCCAGTTTTTTCGGCTTTTCCGCCATCGTCAGCGGCATTTCGGTTTCACGGCAGGCGCGCGGGTTGACCAGACAGGAAGTCAGCTTGCCTTCAAAGATCTGATCGAGGCAGGCCTGGTTGCAACCGATGCAGGTATTGATCTCGTCGGCGCGCCCCTCGGCGGCTTTCTGCACAAAGGCGGCGTCGGCGAGAAACGGACGCGCCATCGACACCATGTCGGCGCAGCCGTCCGCCAGCACCTGCTCGGCCACCGCCGGATCGTTGATGCGGTTGGTGGTGATCAGCGGGATGCTGACCTTGCCCATCAGCTTGCGGGTCACCCAGCTGAATCCGGCGCGCGGCACCATGGTGGCGATGGTCGGAATACGCGCTTCGTGCCAGCCGATGCCGGTATTGATGATCGTGGCGCCCGCCTGTTCGATCGCCAGCGCCAGCTGCTCGATCTCCTCCCAACTGGAGCCGTCTTCCACCAGATCAAGCATCGACAGCCGGTAGATCAGAATGAATTCCGGGCCCACGGCCTGGCGTACCGCCCTGACGGTCTCGACGGCGAACCGCATGCGGTTGGTGAAGCTGCCGCCCCATTGGTCGTCGCGCTGGTTGGTGCGCGTCGTCAAGAATTGGTTGATCAGGTAGCCTTCGGAACCCATCACCTCAACGCCGTCATAGCCGGCCTGCTGCGCCAGCGCCGCGCAGCGGGCGAAGTCGGCGATGGTCTGTGCGATCTCCGCTTCACTCAGGGCGCTCGGCGTAAACGGGTTGATTGGCGCCTGCAGCGCGGAAGGGGCTACCAGCTTGGGTTGATAGCTGTAGCGGCCGGTGTGCAGGATCTGCAGCGCAATTTTGCCGCCCGCCCGGTGGACGGCCTCGGTTACCGGGCGGTGGTGGGGCAATTGCGCCTCGCTGTTGAGGATCGAACCGCCGCGAAACACCACGCCCTGTTCGTTCGGGGCAATGCCGCCGGTGACGATCAGCGCCACGCCGGCGGCGGCGCGCTCGGCATAGAACGCGGCCAGGCGCTGCGGGCCGTCGGGCAGCTCTTCCAGGCCGGTATGCATCGATCCCATCAGCACCCGGTTTTTCAGGGTGGTGAAGCCGAGATCCAGCGGCGCCAGCAGGTGAGGGTAATTGCTCATTGCACTCTCCATCGTTCATCCCCCGCCTCTTTCAACCTGCAGCGTTGTTGCCTGCGTTCGCTCGCCCCAGTCACTTACTTGAGTAAGCTCCTGGGAACGCCCGAACTTGCCGCCTGGCTGCAGGTTGAAAGCGATTGGGGATGAGCATCTGTTATTATTATGTGAACACAAGTGGTCGGATGAGATAAATCTAGCCGTTGTCGCGCCGCTTGGGAATCTGCGTTGCGCCGAATGTGATAGATGTCATGAATCTCAGACTCTGTTTGCATAACGAACAAAAGATCGGTTAGCCTTTACGCGTTGCAAAATCCTTCTCTCTGCGGAGCCATTACCGAAAATGAACACCCACACCTGTTGATATCGTGTCCCACGCTGTGCGCTCTCGCGCCCTGTGGGGATGTTTTGATCTCATTCAGGAGTGCTTATGGCTCATTCAGCGCAGTCCCCTTATTTCGTTTTACATCAACTGATCTGCCAATTTGCTGACGGCGAAACGCTGTTCGGTCCGCTGGATCTCGCTTTTGATCGGCAGCGCTGCGGCCTGGTGGGGCGCAACGGCGTCGGCAAAACCCAGCTGCTGCGCCTGATCGCCGGGCTGGATCAACCGGGCAACGGGCACGTCGAATCTCATGCCACAGTAGCTTACGTTGCACAGCAACCGGAGATCGCGCCGCACACCACGCTGGCCCAGCTGTTGGGCTATGGCGAGGCGTTCGCCGCGCTGGCGCGTCTCGAGCAGGGGCGGCCGCTGGCGGACGATATCGATCGTCTGGAAGGGCGCTGGGATCTCCACGATCGCCTGCAAAACGCCTTTGCCGCTGCCGGGCTGCCGGCCTTCGATCCGTTGCGATCCGCCAGTTCGCTGAGCGGCGGCGAGCGGATGCGCGCGGCCCTGTGCGGCGCCTTGCTGGGCGAGGCGGATTTTCTGCTGCTGGATGAACCGACCAACCACCTCGACAACGCCGGGCGCGCCTGGCTGTATCAACAGCTGGATCAGTGGCGGGGCGGGTTGCTGATCGCCAGCCATGACCGGCAGCTGCTGGCGCGCATGGAGCGCATCGTCGAACTGACGCCCGGCGCGCTGCGCAGCTACGGCGGCAACTATGATGACTACCGGCGCCAGCGCGATACGGAGCAGCAGGCGGCGCGCGCCGATCTGGAGCATGCGCGCGAGGAGCGCCGCCGCACCCGCGCTCGCCAACAGAAAGAGCACGACATGAGCCAGCGGCGCTCGGCACAAACGCTGCGCGTCGTCGATACGCTGAATATCGCCTCTTTCGAACGGGTGGCCTACAAGTCGGCGGCGAAGGAGAGCCTCGGCACGCTGCGCAAACAGCATCAGGATCGGCGCGACAGCCTCGATGCGGCAGTGCGCGAAGCCTATCAGCGGGTAGAAGAGGAACAGCCGGTGTTGCTGGCGCTGCCCGGCAGTGAAGTGAACGCAAACAAGCAGGTGCTGGTGCTCGAGCGGCTGCAGTTGCCGTTCGTCAGCGCGCCGCCGCTGGATTTGCGGATCGACGGTCCGATGCGCGTGGCGTTGACCGGCCCCAACGGCTGCGGCAAATCCACCTTGCTGAAGACCGTTCTCGGTCAGTTGGCGGCGCTTTCCGGCCATTGTCATTGCCCGCTGTCGACGGCCTACCTCGATCAAACCCTGTCGCAGCTCGATCCGGGCCTGTCAGTAATGGAACATCTGGGGCTGCAGGATTCGCCGTTGGCGGAAGGGGCGTTGCGCACCCGGCTGGCGCAGCTGCAGCTTGGCGCGGATCGCATCGCGTTGCCGCTGGGCTCGCTGAGCGGCGGAGAACGGCTGAAGGCGGCGCTGGCCTGTGCGCTCTGGCGGCGACAACCGGCGCAGCTGCTGTTGCTCGACGAGCCGACCAACCACCTGGATCTGGCGTCGTCGCTGGCGATCGAAACCGCGCTGGCGGATTTCCCCGGCGCGATGCTGGTGGTGTCGCACGACGAAGACTTCCTGCAGGCGCTGCGGCCGACGCACCGCCTGTACCGACAGGCGGACGGCTGGCGGTTTCAGACCTGGTGAGGCAGGCGGGCGGCGCTCTGACTTAGTGCGGGGCGTTGATGCACGCCAGCAGTTGGGTGAAGGCGGCGGCCATTTGCTCTTCCGGCACGCAGGCAAAGCCCATCAGCAGGCCGCGCCGGCGGTTGGGCAGCATGTAGTAGCGCGACAGTGGCCTCACCAGCACCCCTTGCGCGCCGGCGGCGGCGGCGATCGCCACGTCGTCGGCCTCGTCCGGCAGGTTGAGGATCAGGTGCAATCCGGCGTTGCTGTTGAACTCGCTGAGCGCCTGTTTGCCGAGGTGCCGTTCGATCAATCCGGTCAGGAAGGCGCGCCGCCGGGCGTACAGCAGCCGCATGCGACGGATATGCGCCGTATAGTGCCCCGCCTGAATAAACTCCGCCAACGCGCTCTGGATCAGCAGGTGCCCGCCGCGGTACAGCTCGGCGTGGGCGGTTTTCAGCGCCTGCACCAGCGGCGGCGGCAATACCACATAGCCGAGACGCAGCGCCGGGTAGAGCGTTTTGCTGAAGGTGCCGATGTAGATCACCGGCGCATCGGCTTCCAGCCCCTGCAGCGCCGGGATCGGTTGGCCGGAAAAGCGGAATTCGCTGTCGTAATCGTCTTCGACGATCCAGCCGCCGGCGTTCCGCGCCAGCGCCAGCAGCCGTTGGCGGCGCGCCAGGCTCATCACCGAGCCGAGCGGATATTGGTGCGACGGGGTGACGAAAATCAGGCGGGGCGGCGTCGTTGGCTGCTCCGGCGGCACCAGCCCGGCCTCGTCCACCGCCAGCGGGCAGATGTTCAGCGCATTGATGCGCAGGATATTGCGGATCCCCCAATAGCCCGGCTCTTCGATCCAGGCGTCATCCCCCGGATTGCACAACATGCGCGTCACCAGATCGATCGCCTGATGGATGCCTTCAGTGATCAGGATCTGTTCCGGCGAGCAGCGCACCGAGCGCGCCACCCGTAAATACTCCACCAACGCATGCTGCAGCTCCGGGCTGCCGCCCTGATTGCTGTAGGTCAGCCGCTGCGGCGTCGGGCGGCGGCTGAGGCGCGCCTGGATCTTGCTGAACAGCTGATGAGGAAAGGCGTTGACGTCGGGGACGCCGGGAATGAACGCCCCCCACTGTTTGGGGCTGGCGCTGGCGTGGTGCAGCAGCGTGGCGCCGCGCTCCGACAGTTCGACGCGCCGCGGTTGCCCGCTGCCGTCCGCCGGAGCGCCGCCGGTGGACAGGCAGCTGTCCGGCACCGTGTCGGCGACGAAGGTGCCGCTGCCGGCGCGCGCCGACACGTAGCCCTCCGCCAGCAGTTGTTCATAAACGGTTAACACGGTGTTGCGTGACAGGCTGAGCTCCTGTGCCAGATCGCGCGAGGCGGGCAGGCGGCTGGAGGGCGGCAGGCTGCCGTCGAGAATGCTGGTGCGGATCGCGTTGTAAAGCCGCTTGTGCAGCTTGTCATCGGGCTGTTCGCCGAGGCGCTGCAGCAACAGATCACCACTCAATGAGCGCAATTGGATCCCTCA